>JAGWRL010000318.1 GCA_028876585.1 Pseudomonadota bacterium
GATCACGCATCCGAACACGCCGATCAGCATCAGCAGCCCGGTGCCGCCGCTGAGGTTGCGCCCGATGTAGGCGCCGAGCGCCGAGAACCCGACGGTGATCGCGACCAGTCCCATCACCTGGCCGAACACGGCGTGACTCTGGTCCCGGGTCAGTGTGCCGGTGCCCTGGACCGCGAATTGATTCCCAGTTGACATTGTTGGCTCCCCTGAGTTTTGAAGTCCCCGGTCGAACCGGCGCCACAAGGCTAGCCGATGGTGCGACGGTCACCATCGTTCTTCGGCATCTCTTAGCCACGCTTGACTGGCTGGCCAGACAGTTCAAGAATGGGCCGACCCCAACGTCGAGGGAGACGAGGATGACCGAGTTCGACTACGTGATCGTGGGCGCGGGATCGGCCGGCTGCGTGCTGGCGAATCGGCTCAGCGAAGACGCGTCCATCAAGGTGTTGTTGGTCGAGGCGGGCGGCGGCGACGCTGGCATGTTGTTTCGTATGCCGGCGGGCTTCGCCAAGATGACCAAGGGTGTGGCGAGTTGGGGCTGGAGCACCGTGCCGCAGACGCATCTGGGCGGGCGCGTCATCTGGTATACGCAGGCCAAGGTGATCGGCGGCGGCTCGTCGATCAACGCCCAGCTTTACACGCGGGGCAACGCCAAGGATTACGACGCCTGGGTGAGCGAAGCGGGCTGCGCCGGCTGGAGCTACAACGAGGTGCTGCCCTATTTCAAGCGCAGCGAGGACAACCAACGGCTGGTTGACGCCTATCACAGTTACGGCGGCCCGCTTGGCGTCTCCTATCCCGTCAATCCGCCGCCGATCAGCCACGCCTTTCTGCGCGCGGCGCAGGAGGCGGGCGTTCCCTTCAACTTCGATTTCAACGGCGCCGTTCAGGACGGCATGGGTCATTATCAACTGTCGACGCGCGACGCCGAGCGCTCCTCGGCCGCCAGCGCGTTCCTGCGGCCGGCGATGGGGCGGCCCAATCTGACGGTGCGGCTCGATACGCAGACGCTGAAGATCGATGTCGAGAACGGCCACGCGGTCGGGATCAGCGTCGCCGGCGCCTCCGGCGTCGAGCGGCTCGCCGCCGCGCGCGAGGTGGTCCTTTCCTGCGGCGCGATCGGTTCGCCGCGTCTGCTGCAACTCTCGGGCGTCGGTCCAGCGGACGCCTTGCGCGCGGCGGGCGTGCAGGTGGTGCATGATCTGCCGGGGGTGGGCAGCAATTTGCAGGATCATCTCGATCTCTACGCGATCTGCGAATGCACCGGCGATCACACTTACGACCGCGTGGCGCAGCCGCATCGCACCGTCTGGGCGGGCCTGCAATATCTGCTGTTCAAGACCGGGCCGGTGACCTCGACCTTGTTTGAAACGGGCGGGTTCTGGTACGCCGACCAGCAGGCGCGCTCGCCCGACATCCAGTTTCATCTCGGCCTCGGCTCCGGCATCGAGGCGGGCGTGGCGGCGATGAAGAACCCCGGTGTGACGCTGAATTCCGCCTTCCTGCGCCCGCGCTCGCGTGGCGCGGTGCGGCTGGCGAGCGCCGACCCGAAGGCCGCGCCGTTGATTGATCCCAACTATTGGGCCGACCCCTATGATCGCGATTGCGCGATCAAGGGGCTGCGGCTGGCGCGCGAAATTCTGCGCCAGCCGGCGCTTAGGCCGTTCATCCTCGCCGAGCGGCTGCCGGGCGACAATCTGCAAACCGACGAGGATCTCGCGCAATACGCCTATCGCTCCGCCAAGACCGATCATCATCCCGTGGGGACTTGCGCGATGGGGACAGGGCCGCAGGCGGTGGTGACGCCGGAGCTGAAGCTGCGCGGAATCGAGGGCCTGCGCGTGGTTGACGCTTCCGTCATGCCGTTCGTGCCGTCGTGCAACACCAATGCGCCGACGATCATGGTGGCGGAAAAGGCGGCCGACTTGATCCTCGGCCGGCCCGCCGCGCCGCCTGCGACCTTGGGCGGGCGTGACAAAGGCGCGCGCGCATGAGATGGGGGGCGAGGTCATTTTCCCAGAGAGGACTTTGCCTTGGCCCAATCGGACCCGTCGCGCGTCGCCGTGATCGGCGCCGGCATCACCGGCATCACCACCGCCTATAATCTCGTCAAGCGTGGCGCGCGGGTGACGATCTTCGACCGCCACCCCTATGCCGCGATGGAGACCTCGTTCGCCAATGGCGCGCAGATTTCCGCCTGCAACGCCGAGGTGTGGAACTCCTGGGGCACGGTGTGGAAGGGCATCAAATGGATGACGACGCCGGGCGCGCCGCTGCTCGTCAACCCGACGCCGACCTGGCACAAGCTGTCGTGGATGGCCACGTTCATCGCCAACATCCCCTCTTATGAGGAGAACACGGTGACGACGGTGCGGCTGGCGCTGGAGGCGCGGGCGCGGCTCGCCGAGATCGCGGCGGCCGAGGGCATCGACTACGACCGCGAGGATCGCGGCATCCTGCATTTCTATGAGAAGAAGGATGACTTCGAGGCGGCGGCGAAAGTCTCCAAGCTGCTCGCCAAGGGCGGGCTGGAGCGGCGCGCGGTGACGCCGGCCGAGATCGCCGCGCTGGAGCCGGCCTTGAAGGGAAGCTATTACGGCGGCTATTTCACGCCGAGCGATTTCACCGGCGACATCCACAAATTCACGCTCGGGCTGGCGGGCGCCTGCCAGCGGCTCGGCGTCGAAATGCGGCTGTCCGACGAAGTGCTGTCGGTTTCGGCCAGCGACAACGGCGTCACCGTTATCAGTCAATCGACCGAGCCGAACCTGGAGAAGATCGCACCGCCGACCGAGGTGCATCTGTTCGACCGCATCGTCGTCTGTGGCGGCGTGATGTCGCGCGGGTTGGCGCGCATGCTGGGCGACCGCGTCAACATCTATCCGGTGAAGGGCTATTCCATCACCATCACGCTGTCCGAAGACAGCGAACGACTCGCCCCCTGGGTCAGCCTGCTCGACGAAAGCTCGAAGATCGTCAGCGCGCGGTTGGGCGGCAACCGGCTGCGCGTCGCCGGCACGGCGGAATTCAATGGCTACAACCGAGACATTCGCGCCGAGCGGATCGACCCGCTGATCAACTGGTGCCGCGCGCATTTCCCCGGCATCAGCACGCGCCAGTCGGTGCCGTGGACGGGCTTAAGGCCGATGATGCCCAACATGCTGCCCCGGGTCGGGCGCGGCCGCAATCCGCGCGTGTTCTACAACACCGGCCACGGCCATCTCGGCTGGACGCTGGCGGCGGCCACCGCCGACGCCATCGGCGCGCTGGCGATGGCGCGGACGAATTAATACGCGTTGTCGGCCCGGATCGCCGCGATGACGGCGTCGGTCACTTGTCCGGTCGTCGCCTGGCCGCCGAGATCGGGCGTGTGCAAATCGGGGTCCGCCGTCACGCGCTCGATCGCGCGCATCAACCGCGCCGCCGCCGCCGGTTGGCCCAGATGCTCCAGCATCATCGAGGCCGACCAGAACGTGCCGACCGGATTGGCGATGCCGCGCCCCATGATGTCGAAGGCGGAGCCGTGGATCGGCTCGAACATCGAGGGGAACTTGCGTTCCGGGTTGAGGTTGGCGGTCGGCGCAATGCCGAGCGAGCCGGCGAGCGCGGCGGCGAGATCGGAGAGAATATCGGCGTGCAGGTTGGTGGCGACGATGGTGTCGAGCGTGTGCGGCTTCAGAATCATCCGCATCGTCATCGCGTCAACCAGCATCTTGTCGGTCGTCACGTCGGGGAATTCCCGGGCCACTTCCGCCGCGATCTCGTCCCACATCACCATCGCGTAGCGTTGCGCGTTGGATTTGGTGACGACGGTCAGCAGTTTGCGCGGCCGGCTCCGCGCCAGCTGATAAGCGAAGCGCATGATGCGGGTGACGCCGGCGCGCGTCATCATCGACAGGTCGGTCGCGACCTCCTCGGGAAAGCCCTGATGCACGCGGCCGCCGACGCCGGAATATTCGCCCTCCGAATTCTCGCGCACGATCACCCAATCCAGCTCGGGCCCCGAGACGTTGCGCAGCGGCGAGGTGATCCCCGGCAGGATGCGGGTAGGCCGCACATTGGCGTATTGGTCGAACGGCTGGCAGATCGCCAGCCGCAGGCCCCACAGCGTCACATGGTCGGGAATGTCAGGATGGCCGGCCGAGCCGAACAGGATCGCATCGTGATGGCGGATCTGCTCGCGCCCGTCGGCGGGCATCATGACGCCGTGGCGTTTGTAATAATCGCCGCCCCAATCGAAGCGATCGAACGTCAGGGCGAAATTCTCGCGCCCCGCCAGCGCCTGCAACGCCTCGACGCCGGCGTCGATCACTTCCGCGCCGATGCCGTCGCCGGGAATGGCGGCGATCCTGTAGGTTTTCATATCCATCCCCCCAACTCCCGCCGCGCGACGTCCTCCAGCGCCGCCAGCCCCTCGTCGCTATCGTTCAGGCAAGGCAGGGCGGCGAATTTCTCGCCGCCCGCGTGGTGGAAATATTCCGCGTTCTCGACCGCGATCTCCTCCAGCGTCTCCAGACAATCGGCGGCGAAGCCGGGGGTCAGCACCGCGAGCCGCTTGACGCCCTCGCCGGCGAGCGCCTTCACCGTCGCGTCGGTGTAGGGCTTGAGCCATTCCGCGCCGCCGAAGCGCGACTGGAAGCTCATCCGCAGCTTGGTTGGATCGAGCCCGAGCGCCTCGCGCAGCAGCCGCGTGGTCTTGGCGCAATGGCAGTAATAGGGATCGCCCTTGTCGAAATAGGCTTGCGGGATACCGTGGAACGAGGCGAGCAGCACCTCCGGCTCGAAATCGAGCCTGGCCAGCGAAGCGCGGGTGGAGGCGGCGAGCGCCGCGATATAGGCGGGCTCGTCGTAATAGGGCGCGGCGACGCGCAGCGTCGGCTGCCAGCGCATCGCTTTGAGCGCGTCGAACGCCTTGTCGCACACCGTCGCCGAGGTCGCGGCGCAATATTGGGGATAGAGCGGCACGAGCAGGATGCGGTCGCACCCCTGCGCCTGCAACGCGGCGAGGCGGCTGGCGATGGAAGGCTTGCCGTAGCGCATCGCCCAATCCACCACGAGCGGCCGCGCCGAGGCGCCGGCGCCGAGCAACGCGCCGAGCTTTCGCGCCTGCGACGAGGTGATGGTCTTGAGCGGGCCCTCGTCGAGTTGCTTGTTCCAGATCGAATCGTAATCCTTGCCCTTGGCGCTCGGGCGCTTGGTCAGGATGATGAGGTTGAGGATTGGCCACCACAGCCAGCGCGGCGTCTCGATCACGCGCCGGTCGGACAGGAACTCCTTGAGATAGCGCCGCATCGACCAATAATCGGTCGCCTCCGGCGTGCCGAGATTGACGATCAGCACGCCGACCGCGCCGCTGGGCGCGTTGGGGTGGTTCGCCGGGCGCGCGCCGGCGAAAGCATTGGACGGGACGACGTTCAAGCGCCCGCCGCCGGCGTGAAGTTGGTGGCGACGCCGTTGATGCAATAGCGCAGGCCGGTCGGCGGCGGCCCGTCGGGGAACACGTGGCCGAGATGCGAGCCGCAGCGCGCGCAATGCGCCTCCGTCCGCACCATGCCCCAGGAGCGGTCGGTGGAGGTCTCGACCGAGCCGGGCACGGGATCGTTGAAGCTTGGCCAGCCGGTGCCGCTGTCGAATTTGCGCAGCGATTCGAACAAGGGCTGGTCGCAGCCGGCGCAGGTGAACACGCCCGCCCGCTTCTCCCAGTTCAGCGCGCAGGAGCCGGCCCGCTCGGTGCCGTGCTCGCGCATGACGTGATATTGCTCGGGCGTCAGCCGCGCGCGCCATTCGGAATCGGTGCGGGTGACGGGATAGGTCTTGGCGTCCATGACGGATCTCCTTGGCCTCACATATCGCCGGCGCGCTTCAGCCGGCAATGGCCGGCGCGGCGAAATTTTGCGCGCGCGCGAGTTGCGCGAACGCGCCGTTGCGCGCGACGAGCTGTTCGAAGCCGCCCGCCTCGACGATACGCCCGCGCTCGAACACCAGGATCACATCGGCGTTACGGATGGTCGAAAGCCGGTGCGCGATGATGAAAGTGGTGCGGCCGGCGCGCGCGCTCTCCAGCGCCGCCTGCAGGCGCGCCTCGGTCGTCGCGTCGAGCGCGCTGGTCGCCTCGTCGAGGATCAGGATCGGCGGGTCCTTCACCAGCGCGCGCGCGATCGACAGCCGCTGGCGCTCGCCGCCCGAGAGATTGCGGCCGCGCTCGCCGACTTCCGCTTCGAGCCCCTGCGGCAGGGCGGCGACGAAATCGGCCTGCGCACGGGCGAGCGCCCGCTCCATCTCGGCCGCCGTCGCGTCCGGCTTGCCGACGCGCAGATTGTCGGCGACCGAACGGGCGAGCAGATAGGGCTCCTGCAACACGACGCCGATGTTGGCGCGCAGCGACGCCAGCGTCATGTCGCGCAGGTCGATCCCGTCGATGACGACGCGGCCCCGCGCCGGATCGAAGGCGCGATGCAGCAGCGCCATGGCGGTGGACTTGCCCGAGCCGGTGGCGCCGACGAGGGCGATCGTCTGCCCGGCGCGCGCCTGGAAGCTGACGCCGTCGAGCGCGACGCGCTCGCCATAGCGCACAGCGACATTGTCGAACGCGACTTCGCCGGACAGGCGGCCGACCGCGCGCGCGGTCGCGCGATCGGCCACGGCGGGGCGAACGGCCATCGTGTCGAAATACAGCGTCAAATCCGCCGCCGCGCCAAAAATGCGGTAGAGAAAGCCGTTGATCTGGTCGAGCCGGCCGATCAGCCCGCCCGCCAGCCCCATGAAGGCGACGATCTCGCCGATGCTGGTGCGCCCGTTGATGTCGAGCCAGACGCCGAACAGCAGCACGCCGATCAGCGTCAGCGTCGCGCTGGCGCGGGTGGCGATGGTGGCGAGCGCCCACCACGCCAGCACCGGGAATTGCGCGGCGAGATAATCTTGCGCGGAGGCGCGATAGGCGCGCGCCTCGTCGCGCGTGCGCGCGAAAGCCTGCAACATCGGCAGGTTGTGCAGCGCGTCGGCGACGCGCGCCGCCATGCCGTGGTAATGCCCGTCGGCCGCGCCCTGATGGCGCTTGGTGCCGCGAATGACGTAATTCATCGCCACGCCGAAGAAGCCGACCAGCCCGATCAGCACGAGCCCGAAGCGGGCGTTGACCGCGAGCGTGGCGGGCAGGGTGACGAACAGCGCGACGAAAGCGGCGCAATGCTCGCGGAAGAACGTCAGCCACAGGCCGAACATCGCGTTCGGCCCGTCGAGCATGATCTTCGTAAGCCGCCCCGAATGGGTCTGCGCGTGGAAACTCGCCGGCAGGTCCATCAGATGCGCGAAGAAATCCGCCATCGCCGCCATCCGTCGCCGCTGCGCCAGCCGGTCGGAATAGAGCGCAACCACCACGCCAGCCAGAATGGCGAACAGGCCGAAGCCGCCCCAGGCCACGATCAGCGGCGCGACCGCGCGCCACTCGGGCTTGGCCCCCGCCAGCCGGTCGACGACGCGGCCGAGCAGCAGCGGCTCGGCGAAGGCCGCGAAGGCGACCGCGATATTGGCGCCCACCAGCGCCCAAGCCAGCGCGCCCTCGGCGCGGAGCTGGGCGAGGACACGGAAGTAGAGGCGGAGATAGCGCATGGAGGCCGTGTTTGAGAACGCGCCCGCGCTTTAGGACCAGGCGCGGCCGGGCGGCAAGCGCGTTTTACAGCGCGGCCACCAGCGCCGGCTTCTCGCGATAGCGCGCCGGGAACAGGCGCTTCAGGTTCTCGATCTTGGGCAGGTCGTAATAGGCGATATAGGGCTGCTCCGGGTGCAGCGTCGCGTAATTCTGGTGATAGCCCTCGGCGGGGAAGAACGCCGCGCCGGTCTCGACCTTTGTGACGATCGGGCGCGGATAGACCTTCGCCGCGTCGAGTTCGGCGATATAGGCGCGCGCGTATTTCGCCTCTGTGGCGTCGGCGGCGAAGATTTCCGAGCGATATTGGCTGCCCTCGTCCGGCCCCTGCCGGTTCAACTCGGTCGGGTCGTGCGCGACCGAGACATAGATGCGCAGGATTTCGCCGAGCGGGATCGTCTTCGGGTCGAACGTCACCGCGACCACTTCCGCATAACCCGTCGCGCCCGTGCTCACCTGCTCGTAGGTGGGGCGGCCCGTACGCCCGCCCGCATAGCCGGCGACGGCGCGCTCGACGCCCTGGACATGCTGGAACACCGCTTGCACGCCCCAGAAGCAGCCGCCGGCGAGCACGATGGTCTCGCTCGCGCCGGCGTTGGCGGGGGCCGCGATCTTCGGCGCCGGCGCGGTCACCGCCTGCTCGGCGGAGACGGAAAGCGTCGCCGCGGCGATCAGCGCCGCCGAGGCGGCGAAGGCGAGCACGGGCATCGCGGTGAGTTTTGGCATCGAACAGGTTCCAGGCCCCGGCGTCCGGGCATGCCGCTGCTACGTGGCGCGCGGCGGCGCTGTTTCAACCCTTCACGGAAAGTTCACCACGGACTCGCCCGTGGCGTTCGCGGCGGCGAAGGCTTAGATGCAGCGTCAGACCCTCCCGCCACGAGCCCCGCCTTGTCCGATCTTTCCGCCCTCTCGCGCCTTAAACCCACGCCGCGCCTGCCGGCCCTGTTCGTCGGCCATGGCAATCCGATGAACGCCATCGAGGACAACGCTTACAGCCGCGCCTGGGCGAAACTCGGGCAGACGCTGCCGAAGCCGCAGGCGATCCTGTGCGTCTCCGCGCATTGGATGACGCGCGGCGGCTCGCTGGCGTTCGTCGGCGCCAAGCCGAAGACGATCCACGATTTCGGCGGTTTCCCGCGCGAACTTTATCAACAGCAATATCCCGCGCCCGGCGCCCCCGACGCGGCGCAGGCGACGATCGAGCTGGTGCGCGCCACCCATGTCGAGCCGGATACGGAATGGGGGCTCGATCACGGCGCCTGGTCGG
Organism: Pseudomonadota bacterium; assembly: GCA_028876585.1. The sequence continues at coordinate 8,913 of JAGWRL010000318.1, forward strand.
TGCTGATCCGCATGTTCCCCAACGCCGACATCCCCGTGTTCCAGCTTTCGCTCGATCTCGGCCGCGCCGCGTTCGATCATCTCGCGCTGGCGCGCGAACTGAAGCCGTTGCGCGAGCGCGGCGTTCTGATCATCGGCAGCGGCAATCTCGTGCATAATCTGATGGCGCTGAACCCCGGCGGCGCGCCCTACGACTGGGCGCTCGAATTCGACGCGGTGATGAAGGACCGCATCGCCGCGCGCGACGCGCCGGGCGTGGCGCAGGCGCTGAACGGCTCGCGCATGGCGAAACTCGCCCATCCCACAGCCGAGCATTTCCTGCCCGCGCTCTATCCGCTCGGCGTCGCGCACGAGGCCGACCACTTGAGCTTCTTCAGCGAATCGTTCGATCTCGGCTCGATCTCGATGCGTTCGTTCCTGCTGTCGTGAGTTTTTCCGCGCTGGTGGTCGGGGCGGGGCCGGCCGGGTTGATGGCGGCTGAAACGCTGGCGAAAGGCGGGGCGAGCGTGACGGTGGCCGATGCGGCGGCCTCGCCTCTGCGCAAATTCCTGCTCGCCGGGCGCGGCGGCCTCAACCTCACCCATGCCGAGCCGTTCGAGACCCTGCTGACGCGCTACGGCGCGGCGCGCGAGCGGCTGGCGCCGGCGCTGACGGCGTTCCCGCCCGCCGCGTTGCGCGAATGGGCGGCCGAACTCGGCGAGCCGACGTTCGTGGGCAGCAGCGGCCGGGTGTTCCCGCAGAGTTTTAAGGCGACCAAGCTGGCGCGGGCGTGGCTGAAGCGGCTGGGCGAAATGGGGGTGGCCTACCTGCCGCGACGCCGTTTCGTCGGCCTCGGCGACGGAATCGTGTTCGAGGGCGAGATTCGGCGCGCCGACGTCGTCGTGCTGGCGCTCGGCGGCGCGTCGTGGCCGCGACTCGGCGGCGATGGCGGCTGGGTCTCGGCGCTGGCGGGCGCGGGCGTCGAGGTCGCGCCGCTGGCGCC
>JAGWRL010000319.1 GCA_028876585.1 Pseudomonadota bacterium
GCCAGCGTCGAGCGACAGCACCTAATCGGCGTCCTCAACGTCGCGCGCGAAACCCGTCTCCAGCGTCCAGTTGCGCCAGATCTGCGCCGCCAGATGCGGCTTCAGCGCCTGCGCGGCGGCGGCGTCGGCGACGACGACGCGGAACCGAATCGCGCTCGACGCGCCGGCGCCGTCGAAAGCGGGGTCGTAGGCGCGCAGGCGCCGGCGCCGCCATGTCGGGTAGGATTCGAGCGGCGTCGCGCCCAGCGCGCGGCGCGCTTGCAGGCGCGAGAACTGCTCCCAGCCGCGCAAGCGGCCCCACAGATATTTGGCGACCCGGCTGCCGCTGGCGGAGCCGAAATAGCTGAAGGCGCGCGCGGCCGACAAGGTCTCCCAACTATCGATGCGGAAGGCGAACCGGCCGCCGCGCAGCATCGGCGAAACCCAGATTTCGCGCACGTCCTCGGGCAGTCGGCCAATCCAGACCGCGCGCCCGAGCATCGCCGCCGGCAGCAATTCGTCGTGGGTCTGCTTGGCGCCGACGAAGCGCAGCGCCGGCCGCGTCAGCCGGTCGAACAGGCCGGACGAATATTCGAGCTTCACCCAGCGGCCGGGGCTTGGCGCGACGTCGCAGCGCAGCCACGGCTCCGCGTCCTTGGCTTCCCATCCCCCGGCCGACGGCGTGACGTTCGTCAGCGCCGTGAGGCCGGCCGCCCGCCGCGGCAATTCCGCCTACTTGAGCGTGACAGCCGTCGAAGCGGCCGTGGCCGCGGTCGACGTCACTGGCGTCAGAATTCCGTTGAAGATGGCGACCGCCTTCTCCAATTCGATCGACGGCGCATTGGAGATGAAGATCAGGTCGCGGTTGGCGATCTGGAACCGTTGCTCCATGAACAGGCCGTTGGGGTCCTTGAGATCGACGTGATAGACGACGGGAACCTTGCCGTCGGCGTGGGCGAGCGGGCTGTCGGGCCGCAAAGCGCGCAGAACCGAGGGCTGCTCGTAACGGAACACGAACACGCCGCGCGCGTCGGCGCGATAATCCGCCACGCCGCCGACTTTCACCAGCGCTTGCGCGAGCGTCAGCGTATCGTTGCCAAACGGCAGTTCGCCGTTGGCGTTGCTGGCGCCGGCGACGAGGAACGTCTGCGGATCGCGCACCAGCGTCACCACGTCGCCGGGGCGCATGAAGATGTTCTCGCGACTGTCTTCCGTCACCCGCGCCAACGGCACGCGCTCGGTGACGCCGCCGCGCTGGAGCAAAACGAAAATCTCGTTGACCTGCATCCTGACGCCGCCCGCCTGGGCGATCACGTCAAGCAGGCGGTCGCCCTTGACGCTGAGCGGCATCCGCTGCGCGCCGCTGACGCCTTCGCCGCCGATGGTGACGGTGTTGCTGATCGGCTTGCTGTCGTTGACCAGCACCTGCGGCTGGATCGCCTTGCCTTCGAGCGCGTGCTGGATCACCTCCTGCACCGCGCGGGTGGTGTGGCCGGCGACCTTCACCCGGCCGGCGTAGGGAACCGTGATCGAACCGTCGCGCCCGACCACCTGCTCGGGGATCGTGGCGCTATTGGCGCCGGCCGATAATTTCTCCAGCGCCGCCGGCGATGAGAACAGGCCGCCGGAGCTCGCCTCCCAGATCGTGACGGAGATCATGTCGCCGACGCCGATCACCGGCTCGGTCGAGGCGCGGTGATCGCCGAATTTTTGCGCGAAGCTCGATTTCGGCCGCCGACCCAGCACTCCGATCGAACTCGGATCGATGTCGATCAACTCATAGGGACGGGTTTGCGCGTCGCCGCCGCCGGCGTCGATCACCGCCGTCGCGCTCGGCCCGGAGGAGGGCAATCCCCCGCAGGCCGCAAGGCTCAGCGCGAGGCTCGTCAACGACGCCGCCCACAATACCGATTTCAAACTATGCCCCAATTTCCCGCAGCTCCCGCCTCGTCAGCGACGATATAGCGGCTAAAGGTTAACCCGTCCAACCTGCGCCGGGAGGTCAATAGCCCGCACTTTCCGTTGTTTTCAGCGGCATAGTCGGTTTGTCTGCGTCATTTCCGCCACACTGGGCGACTTTCTCCCGCCGCGCCCTCCATCTTTGTTAACAGCGCCAATCCGCGTCAACTTGGACGGGCTTTCAACTCGAACCGGTAAACCATGGTAATCACGGGCTTAACGGCAAGACGCCGCCGCGCCGACTTGGATCGCGGCTAAGCGCGAACCCCGGCTGCGAAGGCGATCGGCGCGCTGTATTTCAAACAATAAATAACCAAACCGCATATTCACCGCGCCTTCACCATAACCGACGACAGCGCCACGCGGCCGGCGCCATCTTGTCATCCGATGGACGGGCGCCGCATGGTGAATTCCGCTTTGGGGGGGTCGCCATGAATTCCGATATCGAGTTCGCGCGCGAATATACGCTGTCGCCCATCGCCGAGATCGCCGCCCGCTTCGGCGTCCCCGATTCGGCGCTGGTTCCCTACGGCCGGCTGATCGCCAAGCTGGACGCCGATTTTCTCGCTTCGCTCGATAGCCGCCCCTCGGGCAAGCTGATCCTCGTCACCGCGATCAATCCGACCCCGGCCGGGGAGGGCAAGACGACGACCACGATCGGCCTCGGCGACGCGCTCAACCGGATCGGCCGGCGCGCCATGATCGCGCTGCGCGAACCTTCGCTCGGGCCCTGTTTCGGCCAGAAGGGCGGCGCGACCGGCGGCGGCCGGGCGCAGGTGGCGCCGATGGACGAGATCAACCTGCATTTCACCGGCGATTTCCACGCCATCTCGACCGCGCACAACCTGTTGGCGGCGATGCTCGACAACCACGTTTATTGGGGCAACGCGCTCGACATCGACGCCCGCCGGGTGTCCTGGCGGCGGGTGATGGACATGAACGACCGCGCCCTGCGCGAGATCACCGTCGGCCTCGGCGGCGTCGCCAACGGTTTTCCGCGCAGCGATGGTTTCGACATCACCGTCGCCTCGGAAGTGATGGCGGCGTTCTGCCTCAGCGGCTCGCTGGCGGAGCTGGAACAGCGGCTCGGCCGCATGGTGGTCGCCGAGACGCGGGCGAAAGCCCCGGTCTATGCGCGCGATCTCAAGGCGCCCGGCGCGATGACGGCGCTGCTCGCCCGCGCGCTGGCGCCCAATCTGGTGCAGACGCTGGAGGGCAGCCCGGCGCTGGTGCATGGCGGCCCGTTCGCCAATATCGCGCATGGCTGCAATTCCGTCGTCGCCACCCGCGCGGCGTTGCGGCTGGCCGACTATGTCGTGACCGAAGCGGGTTTCGGCGCCGATCTGGGGGCGGAAAAATTCTTCGATATCAAGTGTCAACAGGCGGGTCTTAAACCCGATTGCGCGGTGATCGTGGCCACCGTCCGCGCGCTCAAGATGAACGGCGGCGTGGCGAAATCGGAACTGGGGCCGGAGAATCTGGCGGCGCTGCAACGCGGCCTGCCCAATCTGGAGCGCCACGTCGACAACATCCGCAAATTCGGGCTGGAGCCGATCGTGGCGATCAACCGCTTCGACGGCGACAGCAAGGCGGAGCTGGCGCTGGTGCGCGTCGCCATGCGCGCCCGGGGCGTGAGCGCCGTCGTCAACGAAAGCTGGGGCCGCGGCGCCGAGGGCGGCGGCGAACTGGCCGAGGCCGTGCTGGCGCAGATCGCCAAGGGGACCGCCGCGTTCCGCCCGCTCTACGCCAACGACATGCCGCTGATCGACAAGATCGGCGTGATCGCGCGCGAGATTTATCGCGCCGACGGCGTCGCCCCGGCCGCCGGCGTGGCCGCGCAGCTGAAGCGTTGGGAGCAGGCGGGTTACGGCCATCTGCCGATCTGCGTCGCCAAGACGCAATATTCCTTCTCCGCCGACCCGTCCGCGCTAGGCGCGCCGGAGGGCTTCGTCATGCCGCTGCGCGAGGTGCGCCTGCGCGCCGGCGCTGGCTTCGTGGTGGCCGTGATGGGCGAGATCAACGCCATGCCCGGCCTGCCGCGCGTCCCCGCGGCGGAGCGGTTTCGGGTGGAGGCGGGACGGGTGGAGGGGTTGGGGTGATTATACGTCAATTTCCACTTACACAGAATGGATATATAATATGGCGGCATACTTAGCAACTCGCGATCGAATAGAACTCATCGAATTGGATTTGAAGAATTGGGCAAAGAATAAATTCGGATCTTCATGCATGAAGCATCTGGGTAATGTGATATTCGTCATAGCTAATTGCGAGAAAATGAAAGTGAAGACTTTCAGTTTCTCGGTACATTCCGAAGTTGGCAAGTTCTATATCTGTGGAAGGTCCTATATCTCATTAAAATATATTTCAACAAGCCAACTAATACGAATAAAAAATGAATTCGAGAAAAGATATCAACCTGGGGCTAGATTTGGTAATTTTGTAGTCAAAAATTTTGAATCAACGCCTGCGCGTCCCTATGTAAAAATCGAACTGGAATTTCCGGATCTCGTAAGTCAACGCGCTCGTGACAAGGCATCCCGAGCAAATTGGCGACCATCGGCCCGTATCCCATACATTGTAAAGGATATTGTAACTAAATTGAAAACGCAGAATATTTATGAAATAAAAACAACAGAAAATCATAAAGGAATTATAATTCGTAATTCATTCGGCATTTGCATAATTCGTTTTATCTCGATCCACAGAAAATTTGTAAAAATCAAATTTGAATTACCCCCGATGGAATTTTTTCTAAACGAATTATTGCGTGCATTGTTGAGTATATTAACTGTATCGAGAAAAATAGATGACTTTCGTGTGCTTCAGTATCACGTTATTGGCGCTAGGGATACTGACAGTTTTGACGCAGACGAAAAGCATAGGGCAGGGGAGGTGCATGAGATATTACTGAAGAAGGATGCTTAATTCCGATCTCTGCGATTCAAAAACGCCAGCCGCTCGAACAGATGCACGTCCTGTTCGTTCTTCAGCAGTGCGCCATGCAGCGGCGGGATCAGTTTGCGCGGGTCTTTTTCGCGCAAAGTCTCCAGGTCGATGTCCTCCGACACCAGCAGCTTGATCCAGTCGAGCAGTTCGGAGGTGGTCGGCTTTTTCTTCAGCCCCGGCGTTTCGCGCAGGGCGAAGA
>JAGWRL010000320.1 GCA_028876585.1 Pseudomonadota bacterium
ACATGCTGCACGCCAACGGGCTTTCGACCAAGCCGGTGGTGGTCGACGATTCCGTGACCGACGATCGGGCGCGCGCCGATCTCGTCGCGTCCTTGCAGCAGCGCGGCCATTACGTGATCGTCGATTTCAGCCGCAAGATTCTGGGCGAGCCGGGCGGCGGCCACATCTCGCCGCTCGGCGCCTACGACAAAGCCTCCGACTCGTTCCTGATGCTCGACGTCAACCCGGCCCGGGTCGATTGGATGTGGGTTCCCGCCGCCGCGCTGGTCGCCGCGATGCGCACATTCGATACGGTCGAGAACCGCGGCTACATCCTCGTCGATCCGCAATAATCAGGGCGACACGCGCGGGAAGCGCGCCGAGGCTTCGAGATCGTCGAGCGGAATCGTGTTGCGCACATAGGATTTCGCGGCGTCCTTGAACGGCTGGAAATCCCAGGCTTTCGGCTCGCCCTGGTTGAGCGCCGCATCAACCAGGCGCCGCCGCCGCTGGCTCGCGCGCACCTCGGCGTCGAGCGCGTCGAGCCGCCAGCGCCGCGCGACCTCGTCGCGGAACTCGGCGACGCGGCCGGAATGACGGGCGTGCGTGGCCAGATTTCTGCGCTCGCCGGGATCGTTGGCGAGATCGTAAAGCTGGTCGGGATCGGCGGGGGAATGGATGAACTTCCAGGGGCCGCGACGGATCATCACGATCGGCGCGATCGCCCCTTCCGCCAGATATTCGGCCATCGTCTCGTCGGGCGCCGAACCGCCTTCGAGGTGGGGTTTCAGCGAGCGCCCGTCGGTGTCGATCGCGCCCGCGTCGCCGCCGGCGAGATCAACCAGGGTCGGCGTCACGTCGAGCAACGAGGCGGCGGCCGCCACCCGGCGCGGCGCGAACCGGCCGGGCGCGTTGACGATCAGCGGCACGCGCGCGGAATTCTCGAAGAAGCTCATCTTGTACCAGAGCCCCTTGTCGCCCAGCATCTCGCCGTGGTCGGCGAGCACGATCACGATGGTGTCGTCGCGCAACCCGCAATCGCCGAGCGCCTTGAGCAATCTCCCGACATTGCGGTCGACATAGGAAATCTCGCCGTAATAGGCGCGCCGCGCGGTGCGGATCTGCGCTTCAGTCAACTTCTGCGCGTCCATCGCGCAGACATGGCGCAGCCGCTGCGAATGCGGATCGAGCTCGTGCGGCGGGATCGCCGGGGCGGGCATGTCGATGTCGTCCTGCGCGTAGAGATCGAAGAACTCTCGCGTGATCGCATAGGGGTCGTGCGGATGCGTCAGCGAGGCGACCAGCAGCAGCGGCCGATTGTCGATGCCGCGCGCCTTGTCGTAAATCTCGCGCTCGGCGGCGAAGGTCACTTCGTCGTCGAAATCCAGTTGGTTGGTGCGCACCGCCAGCCCCGCCTGCGTCACCGAGCTCATGTTGTGATACCAGCTCGGCCGCGCCTCCGGGTGGTCCCAGTCCGGCGTCCAACCAAAATCGGCGGGATAGATGTCCGTGGTCAACCGCTGCTCGAAGCCGTGCATCTGGTCCGGCCCGCAGAAATGCATCTTGCCCGACAGCACGGTGCGATAGCCGAGCCGGCGCAGATGATGCGCATAAGTGGGAATGTCGGCGGCGAATTCGGCGGCGTTGTCGTAGACGCGGGTGCGCGAGGGTAATAGCCCCGCCATGAACGAGGCGCGCGAGGGCGAGCACAACGGGCTGGCGCAATAGGCGTTCTCGAACACCACGCCCCCGGCCGCCAGCGCGTCGATATGCGGCGTGCGCACCAGCTTGTGGCCATAGGCGCGCAGGAACGCCGGCGAAAGCTGGTCGGCCATGATGACGAGAATGTTGGGCTGATCGGACATGGGAGGCTACCAACCACAACTGGGGCGCGAAGCAAAGGGTAAATCCAGGAGCGGCGCCTGAGACGGGCGCACGACTTTAACCGGGTCGCAAGCAGCACTTGAGACAATGCCCGAGGAGCGATTGTGGACAAGCCATGTTTTTGGTGCTGGGGGCGATATTCGGGCTGGGGCTGCTTACGTTCATCGTCAGTCTCAAGGACGTTGCGCTCACCATCATGATGGGGTCGCTGGGCTTCGGATTCCCCCTCATCTTCGCGCCTACGCTTATCCCCTATCTGGCGGCTTGCCTGCCTCTGTTCGTTGGCGAGAGGTTCTTGACCGCAAGGATGGCGCTGACGGGGGCGGCGCTGCTGCTGGTCGCCGCAGGACCCTATTCGCTGGCCCGATCCCGACTCGCGCGTCTCAATGAAGGCCTGCCCAAGTCCGTGGCGCAGGCGCCGGCGCGGCTTCCCCGCACGGTCGAGATTCGTGGCGGCGGCGCCAACTGCGATGCGGCTTGCGCCTCGTTGTTGCAAAGCGGTCAGGTGGATTGGGTCAGGCAGCCGAGCATGATTACGCGGGCGGGCAAGTCTACGCCTGAAACCATGCTGTACATGGCGGGGGATGGCCATCGTTGTCTGTCAAGGCCCCTCCAAAAGCCGTTTTGCGCTACGGAGTTCCCGGATTCCGGGGCTCGCGCCGAACTGGAGCTGGACGTGACCTCCCAAGCCGAGGCCGAAGTCCAAGGCGTTGCGCCCTTTCTGCTTGACCGCGTTTCGCGCGTGAACGTGCGTGGCGTGGTCAAGGGCGAGGGGGGGCGGGTCGTCTACGACCGGACGGTCGTGCAGGCGACGACCGTGGGGTGGCCGACCCTGATTTCGGCCCGGATCGACGGCATGTCGAGCGAGGGGCTCGAACTGTACAAGAACGACGGCGCCGACCGTTCGCTCCCTGTCGTCGATGCGCTCAAGGCTGTCGGTTACAAACTGCCTTGATCGGCGATTATTTGGCCGACACGAGACGGCGCCATTCGCTCTGCATCGCGCTTGCGACCGCTGTGTCGAGCACGGGCTCCGGCGTCAGACGCTTGAGAATTTCGATCTCGCCCGCCGCCTGCGCGTCGTTGACGCCGGCCTTCTCCGCATCCGCCTTCGCCGTCGCCGGTTCGAGCAAAGCGTCGATCAGCCGATAGGCGGCGTCGGGGACGGTGGAATTGGCGGGAATCGCGAAGGCGTAGAGCGCCAGCGGCGCGCCCTCGCGCG
>JAGWRL010000321.1 GCA_028876585.1 Pseudomonadota bacterium
CGGCGGGGCTGGGCGCGGCGGGTTTTGGCGCGGCCGCTTGCGGGCTCGGCGCGCTGACCGGCGCGGCTTTGGGCTCGGGAGCCGGCAGCGGGACGGTGACGATTTTGGGCGGGGAAGCGACGGGCGTCGCGGCTTCTTCGGCGAGCGCCGCGCCGCAGGAGAGCGCGAGGGCGGCGACGCTCAGCAAATGCCTCGACATTTTCATGCGCAGACGACCGTTCCCTTGAGGCAGCGTTGATAAATCCTAACCATAAGAGGGTTACTAATTCGCCACAAAGGCGGGTTTGCGGCGCGAATTTGCTTGACCCAGCGTTCGCCGCGCAATGATGCGAGGGTGTGTCCCGGCCGCTACAGCCGCGACGCCGGCCCCGCCCCGCCGCCCTCGCCCGCCAGCGGCGCCGGCGCCTGCCGCAGCGCCTCGCCGGCCTTGGCGAACGGCCGCGCCAGCGAGCGGCCGACGGTGGCGTAATCGCGATAGTCCTCGCCGACGCCGAACCGGCTCACCTCGCATTCGCGCGCGGGGATATGCAGCGTGCCGAACGCCCAATCCCACACCGCCAGGGCGAAGCCGAGATTCTTGTCGAAATGGCGCGGATCGGTGGAATGATGCACCTGATGATGCGCCGGGCTCTGGAACAGCCGGCCGGCGACGCCCTGAAACGGAATCCACAGATGGCTGTGGCGCAGATGGCCCCAGGTCAGCATGAACAAGGCCAGCACGATATTGCCGTTGAGCAGCGTCATGTGGCCGACGCCGGGGCCGAGCGCATAGGCCATCAGGCCGAAGGTCAGGCCGGTGGTCAGCGCCATCACGTTCATGAAAAACACGATCTCGACCGGGTGCTGGCGCATCTCGGTGAAGGTGGTCATCACCTCGGCCGAATGGTGCACCTTGTGGAACTCCCACAAAGCCGGGATGCGGTGAAAGGCGTAATGGGCGGCCCAATAGCCGAATTCATAGGCGAGCAATTCCGCCAGCGTCGCGACCAGGATCGCCAAGCCCGGCGGAATCCCCAGCGGACCATGCGCGCCGAACGCGGCCGTCAGCGCCGAAACCATGCGGTCGCGCCAGAAGAAGCTGCCGACCACGAGCAGCCCATAGCCGCCGGCGAACACCAGCGTGTTGAGCACCCACAGCCGCATATCCACCAGCGAGGAGGGATGCAGCAGCACGCGGCGCGGAAAAATCGCGCGCGCGAAAGTTTTCAGGCTCGCGCCGCGTCCGCGCGCGCGCCGGCGCCAGACGAACCAGCCGAGCGCGAACAGCAGCGCGCCACATAACGCCGGCGGGCCATAGGGGGAGCCGGCCGAGAATGTCCCGATCAGGCGCGCGGCCTCGTCGTGCACCAGCCAGCGCAACGCATCCATCGGAAGCCTCCGCGCGAAAATCGCTGCGTCAGCTTACGACCGGCGCCGTGCAGGAAGCGTTAAGCCGGTCAGCGCGTGCAGGCCGAATCCGGCAGCCAGTCGAGCTTCTTCAGCTTCGCCGTCAGCGCGAAAGTCCCGTAATCCAGCTTCAGCGAGCCGGAGACGCCGTTCTCGTAGAGGTCGAACGACATCGTATAGTCGGGCGCGGAATCCTTGCTGGTCTCGTTGAAATAAGACACCGTCACCGGCCAGCGCGGCACGTCGGCGAGCTTGGCGGCGACTTCCGAGTCCGGGCTCGCGCCCTTATGCTCCAGGCCGATGATGGCGAGCGTCGAATAGACCTTCTTGCCAGTGTCGGAGCCGTCGAACACCCGCGCCTCCAGCACCCGCCCGCCTGCGCGCGCGGTGGCGATGATGCGCTCGATATGCTGGGTGGGGAACAGAATGTCGCTGCCGAGATCGACCTTCTCCTTGCCCGGCTTGACCAGATTGACGTCGATCTTGCCATCGTCCTCGCGCGCGGCGGAGCCGGACACCGAGGGCTGCGGCGAGCCCGCGGTCTGGGTCGAAATCTCGAACCGCAGGGATTTCGCCTCGCCGTCCTCGAACGAGACGGCGCTGATGTCGGACGCCACCGCGCCGCCCTCGGCGCGCTGCAACTCGGTCAGTTGCCGGAAATTCGAGGCGTAGCCCTCGCAGGCCGAGCCGCGAAACTCGTAGGCGATCAGCCCGCTGGCGGCGATCGGCGCGTCGGCGCTGACCCTCTGTTCGGAATTGAGTGAGCCGAGCGAAATCTCGTAGCCGGCGCGATGCGAGGCGAGCGACGCGGGATCGGCGGCGAAGGCTGTCGTCGCACCCAGCGCGAGCGCCGCGCCCGTCAATCCCCACATCAGCCGCATTTTTCGCTCCGCTTGCTTATTCTCGTTATCCCAGCGCCATAAACGATCCGTTTTCGTCGCTTTCGTGGCCGATTAATCCTTGGCCCCGCGCCGGATCGGCCCCCACGCCTCAACCAGCGCCTCCGACGGGTCGAGCGGCTCCTCGTCCGGGCGCAACGCCTCACCGTCGTCGGGGCGCGGCACGCCATAGCCCGGCGGCAGCTTGCCCTCGAACAACCCTGCGCCCTGCAATTCGTCGAGTCCAGGCAGATCGCTGACCTGCTCCAGCCCGAAATGGATCAAAAACCTGTGCGTCGTGCCATAGGTGATCGGCCGCCCCGGCGCCTTGCGCCGCCCGCGCATCCTGACCCAGCCCGCCTCCATCAGCACGTCGAGCGCGCCCTTCGACACCGCGACGCCGCGGATGTCCTCGATCTCGGAGCGCGTCACCGGCTGGTGATAGGCGACGATCGCCAAGGTCTCGATCGCGGCGCGCGAAAGCTTCTTCTTTTCCGCCTCTTCGCGCGCCAGCAGCCACGCCATGTCGGGCGCGGTGCGGAACATCCAGCGCCCGGCGAGCCGCACCACCTGCACGCCGCGCCCGGCGTATTGGCGCTGCAATTCGGCCAGCGCCGCCTTGACGTCGCAGCCATGCGGCAACCGCGCCGCCAGCGCGCCCTCCTCCAGCGGCTCGGGCGCGGCGAACAGCAACGCCTCGATCACGCGCAGGTCCTCGGGCGTGAAACGGACCTCGGGGGCTTCGAACAGGCGGGTGACGACGGCCATGGCGGCTCTCAACCTTCAACTAACGCGAGATTGCGGCGCCCCGCGTCCGCGTCGAGCTTGCGCAGGTAGAGCGGCGCGAAATGGCCGTCCTGGCGCAATTCGATCTGGCCCTCGCGCACCAGCTCCAGCGAGGCGGAGAACGAGGAGGCGCGCGCGCTGCGGCGCAGTTTGGCGTCGACGCCGTATTCGAGCAGCCAATGATCGAGGCTGACCCAATCGGCGGCGTCGCCGATCAGCCGGCCGAGCGCGTCGCGCGCCTGCGCCAAGGTCCACACCTCGCGCGGCTTCATCCGCACGAAGGTGCGCGCCCGCTTCTGCGACTGGCGGGCGTAAGCGGCGATCAGATCGTACAGCGTCGCCGAGTAATTCGCCGCCGCCGGCAGGTCGATCGATTCGGGATTGCCGCGCGCGAACACGTCGCGGCCGAGTTGCGGCCGCTCCATCAACAGATCGGCGGCGCGGCGGATCACTTCGAGCCGGCGCAGCCGCGCGGCGAGCCGTTCGGCGAGGTCGCCGGCGTCCTCGGCCGCCTCCTTCGGCGGCGAGGGCAAGAGCAGCCGCGATTTCAGATAGGCGAGCCAGGCCGCCATCACGAGATAATCGGCGGCGAGCTCCAGCCGATGCCGGCGCGCGGCTTCGACGAAGGCGAGATATTGATCGGCCAGTTCGAGGATGGAGATGCGGGCGAGATCGACCTTCTGCCGCCGCGCCAGTTCGAGCAGCAGGTCGAGCGGCCCCTCGAATCCCTCGACGTCGACCGTGAACGCGGGTTCGTTGACCGCCCGATCGACCTCGAATTCCGCGTCCGCCGCGCGGGCGCGCGGCTCTGCCCTTCCGATTCGCATGGCGCGACCTTGGCGTGGCCGCCGGCGCGACGCAAGGCGCGGGCCTAACCCTGAGTTAAGCCCTGCGCCGGCGCGGCTACGGACGGCTTAACCTTAGACATAAAGGTAAACAAAGGCTTGACGCCGCTGCGGCGCAAGTTTCGATTGCCTATGTGCGTCGCATCGCTAAAGTAGTGTGCAGGGATCGAGGCGGGAACTTCAAGACGATCAAACGAACCTTGGCTCAATCTAACACGCGGAATACCTCATGGGGCGCTCGGGTCCGCCGCATCACTCGGGTCCATGAGGTCGGCCGGTCTGGGCAATCGAGGAGTGGCCTCCTCATTGATTGTTCTGGACCGGCCACTCCGTGTCTGAAATTCAGTAACGGCGCAGCAGACTGACGAGCTTGCCTTGAATCTTCACCCGGTCGGGGCCGAAAATTCGGGTTTCGAACGCGGGATTGGCCGCCTCCAGCGCGATCGAGGCGCCGCGCTTGCGCAACCGCTTCAGCGTCGCCTCCTCGCCGTCGATCAGCGCCACGATGATATCCCCAGTTTCCGCCGTCTCCTGCTTGCGGATCACGACGGTGTCGTTCTCGTGGATGCCGGCCTCGATCATCGAATCGCCGCGCACTTCCAGCGCGAAATGATCGCCCGCGCCGAGAAAGTCGGCCGGCATCGGAATGGTCTGGGTGCGGGTCTGGATCGCCTCGATCGGCGTGCCAGCGGCGATCCGCCCCATCACCGGCACCATCACCGGCGGATTGTCGTTGACGGCGGCGCCGCTGGCGGCGGGACGCGCCCGGCCGAGATTGCCGGGAATCACGCTCGGCGAGAACGCGCGCGGACGCGCCGGCGTCTGCACGGTCGCCGATTCGGGCAGCCGCAGCACCTCGATCGCGCGGGCGCGGTTGGCGAGCCGCTTGATGAAGCCGCGCTCCTCCAGCGCCATGATCAGCCGATGGATGCCCGACTTCGAGCGCAAGTCGAGCGCCTCCTTCATCTCGTCGAAGCTCGGCGGCACACCCTCCGCCTGCAGACGCTCGTGGATGAAGCGCAGGAGTTCGCTCTGTTTCTTGGTCAGCATGGCAACCTCCACGGGCGGCCGGCCCTGTTCGCCGGACGTCGAGCGCCGGAGAATCGGGGCAAGACGTAAACAATTCGCGAACAAGTCCTTATCTGTTCTTTTTTAGTTCCGCAAGTTGAGATCGCGTTTGGGCGCTAAAGGCCCAGTCCGCGCAGCAGCCTCGGCGCCGTCGCCACGTCGCCGCCGGCTTCCGCGATCAGCGCCCGCTTGAGCGGGCCGGCGCGGTCGACCACGCGCAGACCGAGATCGCGCAACGCCCGCAAAGCGGCGGAATCGTTGGAGAACAGCCGGTTCATCGCGTCCATGCCGAGGCCGGACGTCACCGCGTCGAAGCGGCGGCGGCGCTGGTATTCGGCCAAAGGCTCGCGCGCGCCGGGATCGAGCCCGAGGCGCAGCCGCTCGACCAGAACTTCCGCCAGCGCCGCAACGTCGCGCAGGCCGAGGTTGAGCCCCTGCCCGGCGAGCGGATGCACGAGATGGGCGGCGTCGCCGACCAGCGCCAGCCGCTCGGCGACATAATCGCGCGCGAAGCGGAATTCGAGCGGAAACGCGCGCGCCGCGCCGAGGCGACGCAGCTTGCCGAGAGCCGGCGAGAACCGCCGCTCCAACTCGGCGATGAACTCATCCTGCGGCAGCGCGCACAGCCGCTCGGCCTCGCGCGGCGGCTCGTTCCAGACGATGCTGGAGCAGCGGCCGCGCAACGGCAGCATGGCGAACGGCCCGGCGGGCAGGAAATGCTGCTCGGCGCGGCCCCCATGCTCCCGCTCGTGCGCGATGGTGGCGACGATGCCGCATTGGCCGGTCGGCCAGCCCGAAGTCGCGATTTCCGCCAGCGCGCGCAATTTCGAGCGCGCCCCATCGGCGCCGACGACCAGCCGGGCGCGCAGCCCGCGCCCGTCGGCGAGCTTAAGCTGCGCGACGAACGGCCCGGCGGCGAAATCCGCGACTGCGCCGTCGATGCGCACGACGCCGGCCGCCTCGGCGGCTTGCGCCAGCGCCGCCGCCACATCGTCGTTATAGGCCATATGCGCCAGCGGCGCGTCCTCGGGCGCGTGGAAGCGCAATTGCTCGAGCCGCACCGCGTCCCGCGGCGTCCCGTCGAAGATCGCCATTTCGACGATCGGCTGCGCCTGCGGCTGCAACGCCTCCCACGCCCCGACGCGCTCGATCAGCGCCCGCGACCCCGGGCTCAGCGCCACGGTGCGCAGCCGGTCCGGCGTCGCGGGCGCGGCGGGCGCGATCAGCGCGAGCTTGAGCCGCGCCTCGCGCTTCAACGCCGCGGCGAGCGCGAGGCCGGCGGCGCCGGCGCCGACGATGGCGATGTCGTAAACGGGGTGGGTTGCGTCGGGCATGGCCGCCACATTGCGGCGGCGCGGCGGCCAGCGCAAGTCGGCGGCCTGTCATGCGATTGTCGCCTTGCGCGCCGGCTCAACCTGCGCCAGCATGGGGCGACGGCGCCCGCCGAGCCGAGACGCGCCGAATAAGCGTATTCGGGAGGCAGCCGTGGTTGACAGTTCGCCGCATGGGGAAATTCGCATCGCCGGACCCCGGCTCATCGCCATCGTCGGTCCATTCCAGAGCGGCAAGACCAGTCTGCTGGAGAGCCTCTTGGCGCGCGGCGGCGGCGTGGCGCGGCAAGGCGGGGTGCGCGAGGGCACCAGCGTCGGCGATTCCTGCAACGAGGCGCGCGCGCATCAGATGAGCGTCGAGCCCAATGTCGCGCATGTCGATTACATGGGCGACCGGCTGACCTTCATCGATTGTCCCGGCTCGGTCGAGTTCTCCCATGCCGCGCGCGCCGTGCTGCCGGCGTGCGACGCGGCGGTGGTGGTGTGCGAGGCGGATGCGCGCAAGGTGCAGCCGCTGCGGATGATTCTGCGCGAGCTGGAAGAGCTGAAGATTCCGCGCTTCCTGTTCCTCAACAAGGTCGATCTCGCCGGCGGGGGCGTGCGCGAGGCGCTGGAGATGTTGCAGCCGGCCTCGCGCACGCCGCTGCTGCTGCGCCAGATCCCGCTGTGGGAGAAAGGCGTCGCCACCGGCTTCGTCGATCTCGCGCTGGAGCGCGCCTTCATCTATCGCGAATCCGCGCCTTCGGAAGTGGTCGAGATACCCGCCGGCGCCGACGCCGACGAGAAGCGCGCCCGCTATTCCATGCTCGAGCGGCTCGCCGATTACGACGACGAACTGATGGAGCAATTGCTCAACGACATCGAGCCGCCGCGCGACCGGGTGTTCGACGATCTCGCGCGCGAATTGCGCGAGGGCCATGTCGCGCCGCTGCTGATGGGCTCGGCGACGCAGGGCCACGGCGTCACCCGCCTGTTGAAGGCGCTGCGGCACGAAGCGCCCGGCGTCGCCTCGACGCGCGCCCGGCTCGGCGTGCCCGCCGACGGGCCGCCGCTGGCCGAGATCGTGCGCACGATCCACACCGCCCATGGCGGCAAATTGTCGCTGGCGCGGGTTTTGCGCGGCGCCTTCCCCGACGGGGCGACAGTGACGAGCCAGAGCGGGACGGAGGCGCGCATCGCCGGTTTGCAG
>JAGWRL010000322.1 GCA_028876585.1 Pseudomonadota bacterium
AGCTCCATCCGGTTGTTGGTGGTGAGCGCCTCGCCGCCGGAGAGTTCCTTCGATTGCGCGCCGAATTTGAGGATCGCGCCCCAGCCGCCCGGCCCCGGATTGCCCGAGCAGGCGCCGTCGGTCCAGATTTCGACCCGGCTCACGCGCGCCAGCCATATTCGCGCGCCGAACGGACGCCGGCATGGAACCGCAGCTTGGTCAGATATTCGCGCGGGTCGTGCGGCTTCACCAGCGCGCCGGGCGGCACGTTGAGCCAATCGACCAGCCGCGTCAGCATGAAGCGCAACGCCGAGCCGCGCGCCAGAATCGGCAGCGCCTCGACCTCCTCAGGCGTCAGCCGCCGCACCCGCTGGTAGCCCTCGATCATCGCCTGGCCTTTGGACAGGTTGAACTCGCCGCTCAACTCGAACGCCCAGGAATTGAGGCAGATGGCGAGATCGTAGGCGAGGAAATCGTTGCAGGCGAAATAGAAGTCGATCAGGCCGGAGAGCCGGTCGCGCAGGAAGAACACGTTGTCGGGAAACAGATCGGCGTGAATGACGCCGCTCGGCAGCCCCTGCGGCCAGATCTCCTGAAGGCTGCGAAGCTGCGTCTCGGTCTCGCGCGCCAGACCGGGCACGACCTCGTCGGCGCGCGCCCGCGCGGCCTCGAACAGAGCCGGCCAGCCGGGAATCGACAGCGCGTTGCGGCGCGAAATCGCGAAATCGGCGCCGGCCGCGTGCATCCGCGCCAGCGCCTCGCCCACCTCGCCGCAATGGGCGACGGCGGGGCGGCGCACCGACAAGCCTTCGAGGAAGGTGACGATCGCCGCCGCGCGGCCGGCCAGCCGGCCGATCGCCGCGCCGTCGCGCGAGCGCACCGGCTGCGGGCAGTTGACGCCGCGCTGCGCCAGATGCTCCATCAGGCCGAGGAAGAACGGCAGGTCCGCCTCGTCGACCCGCTTCTCGTACAGCGTCAGCAGATATTGGCCGCGCTCGGCGCGCAGCAGGAAATTCGAGTTTTCGACGCCCTCGGCGATGCCTTTTAGCGACAGCGGCGCGCCGAGGTCGTAGCCCTCCAGGAAGCGGGCGAGCGCCTCGTCGCTGACTTCGGTGTAGACCGCCATCAGTCCGCCGCCGGCGCCGGTTCGCGCAGCACGCGCGGCAGCGGGAAGAACATGTTCTCCTCGCGCGTGGTCAGGGTCTCGACCTCCAGCGTATAGCGCTCCGCCAGCCCGTCGAGGATCTGCTCGACCAGGATTTCCGGGGCCGAGGCGCCGGCGGTGATCGCCAGCGAGCGCGCGCCTTCGAGGGCGGCGAAATCGAGCCCGGCCACGTTGGGCGCCAGCAGCGACACCTTGCAGCCCTCGCGCTCGGCGACCTCGCGCAGGCGCTGCGAGTTGGAGGAATTTTCCGCGCCGACGACGATCACCGCGTCGACCTGGGAGGCCGCCGCCTTCACCGCCTCCTGCCGGTTGGTGGTGGCGTAGCAGATGTCCTCGACCGGGGGCTCCTGAATGGCGGGGAACTTCGCCTTCAGCGCCGCGATCACGTCGCGCGTGTCGTCGACCGACAGCGTCGTCTGGGTGACGAAGGCGAGCTCCTTGCCGGCGGGGACGTCGAGCCGCTCGACCTCCGCCCGGTCGCCGACCAAAGTGATCGCGCCGGCCGGCAACTGGCCGAGCGTGCCGACGACTTCCGGATGGCCGGAATGGCCGATCAGGATGATGTGGCGGCCGCGCTTGAAATGCGCCTGCGCCTCGCGATGCACCTTGGTGACCAGCGGGCAGGTGGCGTCGATCGCGTTGAGGCCGCGCTGCTGCGCCTCCGCCGGCACCGATTTGGGCACGCCATGGGCGGAGAAGATCACCGGCGCGGCGCCGGCGGGGGCCTCCGACAATTCCTTGATGAAGATCGCGCCCTTCGCCTTCAGCGAATCGACCACGTATTTATTGTGCACGATTTCGTGACGCACATAGACCGGCGCGCCGTGCAGCTTCAGCGCCGTCTCGACCACGTCGATGGCGCGCGTCACGCCGGCGCAAAACCCGCGCGGCGAGCAGAGAATGACGCGGAGTTTCGGTTTTTCGGACATTACGCGCTCCAGGCCCCGCGTTCTCTTCGAAGAGGCGCGCGCGGGTGTCAAGCGGGCGCGGGCTTTGCTCGACGCGCACGGCTGCCCGGCGCCGCGTGGGCTTTATCTGGCCGCAACGGCGCCCTAAGGACCGCAAGTCTTACAACTTATGGAGGTCCCCATGGCCCTGCAAGCCCGCATCGGCGAGGTGACCGCCCGCCTCGCCGCCCGCAGCCGCTCGACCCGCGCCGCCTATCTCGAACGCATCGAGCAGGCCGTCTCCGACCGGCCGGCGCGCAAAAAGCTCGGCTGCGCCAATTTCGCGCACGGCTTCGCCGCCTGTTCGCCGCAGGACAAGGCGGCGCTGAAGGAGGGCGAGGGCGCCAATCTCGCCATCGTCACCGCCTATAACGACATGCTGTCGGCGCATCAGCCCTACGAGCGCTTTCCCGACCTGATCAAGCGCGCCGCGCGCGCGGCCGGGGCGAGCGCGCAGGTCGCGGGCGGCGTGCCGGCGATGTGCGACGGCGTCACCCAGGGCGAGGCGGGGATGGAGCTGTCGCTGTTCTCGCGCGACGTCATCGCGCTGTCGACGGCGGTGGCGCTGTCGCACCAGATGTTCGACGCGGCCGTCTATCTCGGCGTCTGCGACAAGATCGTGCCGGGCCTGCTGATCGGGGCGCTGTCCTTCGGCCATCTGCCGGCGGTGTTCCTGCCGGCCGGGCCGATGCCGACGGGGCTTTCCAACGACGAGAAATCCAAGGTGCGCCAGCTCTACGCCGAGGGCAAGGCGACGCGGGCGGAACTGCTGGAGGCGGAGGCGAAGGCCTATCACGCGCCCGGCACCTGCACGTTCTACGGCACCGCCAACACCAACCAGATGCTGATGGAGATCATGGGCCTGCACCTGCCAG
>JAGWRL010000323.1 GCA_028876585.1 Pseudomonadota bacterium
AGCGAAATCCGCGACATCGCGCCGATCGCCTCGATCCGCAGCAGCAGCGCCAGGATCAGCGCGACGGCGCCGTAAGTCCCGATCCGGCTGTCGCGCAGAATGGCGAGCTTGGCGGCGCGGTCGCGGCCGCCGCCAAAACCGTCGGCGACGTCGGCGAGGCCGTCCTCGTGCAAGGCGCCGGTGACGACGACCTCGGCGGCGACGGCGAGCGTGGCCGCCATCAGGTGGGAGAAGCCGACCGAGCGGGCGGCGAGCAAGGCGGCGGCGCCGATCGCCCCCACCAGCGCCCCCACCAGCGGCGTCGCCCAGCCGATGCGCTGGAAATCCGGCGCGCCGCTTTCGCCGCGAATCGGCAGCCGGGTGAAAAAGCGCAGGTTGTCGGCGAAGTCGGCGGCGACGCGCGACGCCGTCACAGCGCCCAAAGGAACGTCGCCGTCGCGGCCAGAGCGATGCCGGTCTGCCCATATTCGAGCAGGCCCCATTGCCAGACCAGCGCCCGCGCCGCGCCGACGTCCTTGGGGGCGAGCGCGATGATCTGGTTGTTGACCGGCGCCATGGCGAACACGGTGTAGGGCCAACTCGCCAGCGCCAGCATGCCGCCGAGGGCGAAGCGCACGTCGTCGGTCTCGAAATAGGCGGAGAGTCCGGCGATGGCGGCCAGCAGCGCCAGCGCCGCCATCAGCGCCACGCCGCGCCGGTCGCTCGGCCCCCATTCCTTGACCATCGCCTCGTCGTCGAGCGTCAGCCGGGCGGGCTGCTCGACGCCGTTGACGTACAGACCGGCGCCGGCGAGAGCGGAAGCGAAGGCGAGGGCGAACGAACCCGCAGTCATGATGTCTCCTCGTGGCGCCCTTGGGCTTTGGCCTGCTCGCGGCGGCCAAGTCAAGCGCAGGTTAAGTCAAGCGCCGCTTGGGGCGATTGACAAGCGCGCCGCGTTCGGGGAATCGGGCGGGCGGAGTTTACACGAGGGTCCGGTTCTGACGGCATCGCGCGAGAAGCCGCCGCGGCGCATATGCGTGATCGGCAATTCCAGCGTCGGCGCGGTGCGGATGGCGCTCGGCGACCGGGGCGCGCCGGACGGCTACGCCTTCGCGTTTTTCGCCAGCGGCGGCCCGAAATTCGATTCGATCGCGCTCGACGGCGACCGCTTGACCGGCTTCGAGGTCGACAGCGGCGGCGACCGCGACATGCGCGGCTACGACGCCTTCGTGCTGCAAGGCCGGCTGCCGACCGCCTATGAAGCGCTCGCCTTCGCGCGCCATCTGGCGCCGCAGCGCTTTTCGCAAAGCGTGCGCGCGCTGGCGTGGCGCGACTGGCGCGAGAGCCACAAGGGCTGGGCGATGGCGCTGACGCTGCACGAACGCTACAACCGTCCGGTGCTGGCGCTCTCGCGCAACGTGTTCGCCAGCGAGCGGGTGGGCGCGGCGGCGGAGCGGCGCGAGGCCGACGCGGCCTTCGCCGATCTGCTGGCGCCGCTGCGCTTCGTGGCGCTGCCCGACGCGCTGTTCGAGGACGACGGGCAGGTGCGGCGGCGGTTCTATACCTCTTACGTCAATGTCCACGGCCGCCAGGGCCCGGCGACGCGCAACGACGAATGGCACTATAACCGCGAGGCCGGCGGCCTGATCCTCGACAGCGTGATCGCCCGGCTCGACGCAGCCTTCGCCTAATCGCGCGGCGCGAACGCCTCCAGCAGCTCCTCGTCGCAGCGGGCGTCGGCCAGCACTTGCGGCGTCCGCCCGGGCGCGGCGGCGGGGGCCGGCGCGGCGCCGAGCGCGGCGAAGAACACGTCCATCACCTGCGCCACCCCTTCGGGGCTGGCGTTGCGGCGGTCGGGCGCGAAGCGGTCGCCGGCCAGCGCCGCGCTGGCGACGAGCTCGTAAGAAGGGAAGTAGTCGACATGGGCGCGGGCGCGCGTCAAAGCGCCGGCGACCGCGCGCAGGATCGACTTCGATTCGGTGGTGGCGACCAGCACGTGATTTCCCGAAGCGGTGGCGGCGAGCGCCACGGGGGAGACGGTGAGCAGGAATTTCAGGTTCGGATTCGCCTGGCCCATCGCGTCGATCGCGGCGCCGAGATCGGCGAGGATTTCGCCGTAATCGGCGTTGTGGAACGTATGCGCGCGCGCGTCGAACGCGCCTTCGCGCGCGCCCGGACAGATCTGGTACTCGTAGCCGCCGTCGCGATGGCGCCAGCCCTCGGTCAGCCCGAGCGTGAACACGAACACTTCGGCGGTCTCCACCGCGCGGGCGAAGGCGCGGCGGGTGAAATCGCGCAAAGACCGCGCCTCCTCGCGCGAGGCGAAGCCGCCGGGCTCGACGGTCGGGCGGAACGGATCGAACCAGCGGCCGCCGCTCTGCCAGAACTCCTCCGCCGGCGGGTCGCCGCCGAGCGCCCATTGCGACCATTGCCGCAGCATTTTCGCGCTGTAGATATTGCCGGTGCGGCAGGTGAACAGGTCGTAGCCATGCGCTTTCGCATGATCGGGCGACAGCGCGCGCGGCGGCGGCTCCGTTTGCAGCCAGTTGAACGCCCGCGCCCGCAGCGCCGCGCCGATATGCTGGGCGAAGCAGGACCCGAAAGTGGCGATCGGCGTCGTCGGGAGAATCGCGAATTTTGGCCGCCAGACGTCCTCGACGTCGCGCACGGAGCGGCCGGCGACGCCGCTGCGCCAGAAGGCGCGGGCGGGGAGCGAAGCGTAGGGGTGGGTCATGTCGGCGATGTTTTGACGCGCGCGGCGGGTCCGCGTCAATCGCGGCCGGGGGAAGCCCTGCGGCGAGCGGGAGCAAACAACGCATCCAACCACGCTTGCGCCTCGCGGCGGGGGACTCGATCTGCCGCGCCGCCCGCTCTAAGAGGGGGCCAATGGGTTGGCGAGAGTGCGACGATGAGGGCGCCGGAACTGATGTGGCTTCCCGAGCCTGAAGACGGGCGCGCCCGGCTCGCCGAGCTGGCGCGGGGGGGTAGCTTCGCGCAGGCGATGGAACTGGTCCATGCGCGGCTCGATTTCGTGCGCTCGCAGGCGCTCGATCAGATCGTGCGGCGGCGCTGGCCGACGCGGCCGGCGGAATTCGCCGGGACCGCCTATCGGTTGGCGCTGTTGAGTTCCTGCACCACGGCGCATCTGGCGGCGGCGTTGCGCATCGCGGCGCTGCGGGCCGATATTTGGTTGGATGTCTACGAAGGCGATTACGGCCAATTCCGGCAGGAGCTGGAGGCGCCCGGTTCGGGATTGCATGCGTTCCAGCCGGACGGGGTGTTGTTCGCCTTCGACGCGCCGCATCTGTGCGCCGGCGTCAGCGCGTCCTGTTCGCCCGCCGAGGCGGCGGCGGCGCTGGAATCGCTGCGCGAAGACCTCACGGGCTTGTGGCGCAAGGCGCGCGCGGCGTTGGGTTGCTCGGTGTTGCAGCAGACGGCGCTGCCGAGCGCGCCGGCGCTGCTGGGCTCCAACGAACACCGACTGCCGGGTTCGCGCGCGGCGTTCGTCGCGCGCTTCAATTTCGCGTTGCGCGAATGGGCCGACGCGGAGGGCGTCGATCTCGTCGCGGTCGACGCGGCGGCCGCGCGCGACGGCCTTGACGCCTGGCGCGATCCGATGCTGTGGCATCGCGCCAAGCAGGACATTCATCCCGCCGCCGCGCCGATGTATGGCGAGCTGGTCGCCCGAATCCTCGCCGCGAAAGCGGGAAAATCGCGCAAATGCCTGGTGCTCGACCTCGACAACACGCTGTGGGGCGGCGTGATTGGCGACGATGGGCTGGACGGAATCGAGCTGGGGCAGGGAAGCGCGCTCGGCGAAGGATTTCTGGCGGTGCAGGACTACGCGCGCCAACTCGGCGAGCGCGGGATCATCCTGGCGGTCTGCTCGAAGAACGACGAGGCGAATGCGCTGGAGCCGTTCGAGAAGCATCCCGATATGGCGCTGCGGCGCAAGGACATCGCCTGTTTCGTCGCCAATTGGGACGACAAGGCCGACAACATCCGGCTGATCGCGCAGCGGCTCAACATCGGTCTCGACAGCCTGGTGTTTCTCGACGACAACCCGTTCGAGCGCAACCGCGTGCGCCAGGCGCTGCCGATGGTGGCGGTCCCTGAAGTTCCCGACGAGCCGGCGCTCGTGCCTGATGTGCTCGCGGCCGCCGGCTATTTCGAGGCGGTCGCGGTGACGCGCGAGGATCGCGAGCGCGGCGCGCAATACAAGGGAAACTTGCAGCGGGAGACGGAGCGGGAGCGCCACTCCGACCTCGGCGCCTATTTGAACAGCCTGCAAATGCGGGCGCTCTGGGGTTATTTCGACGACGTCAACCGCCAGCGCATCGTCCAGCTCATCAACAAGACGAACCAGTTCAACCTGACGACCCGCCGCTATGACGAGGCCGATTACGACGCGTTCCTGCGCGATGAGAATGTCGTGGGCCTGCATGTGCGGTTGATCGACCGGTTCGGCGACAATGGGCTGATCGGCGTCGTCATCGCCAGAGGGGAGGGGGCGGCGCTCGTGGTCGATAGTTGGCTGATGAGTTGCCGCGTGCTAGGACGCGGCGTCGAAGCGGCGATTTTGGCCATTCTGGTTAGCGAGGCGCGCCGGCGCGGCGTCACGGAATTGATAGGCGAATTCATCCCATCGGCGAAGAACGGCATGGTGGCGAAGCATTACGACGGCCTGGGGTTTCGAACCATCGAGGGAGGCGACGTTGACCGCAAGCTTTATGTCCTGCGGATCGACGAATACGTCGAAGTCGAGCATCCCATTGTCATCGAAAGAGGGGATTATGCACAGGCAGGCGGACATTCTGACTGAGTTGACGGAGTTGTTTCGCGAAATTTTTGTCAACGACGAAATCACCCTCACGCCGCAAACAAGCGCCGCCGATCTGCCGGGTTGGGACAGCATGAAGCATATCGAGATCATCATCGCCATCGAGCAGAAATACGCCATCCGCTTCAGCTCGCGGCAGGTCGAGGCGCTGCGCTCGGTGGGCGATCTCGTCGCCGCAATCGACCAGAAGCTGACATGAACGCGATCGCTCTCGCGCCGGCGACGTCGCTTCTCGTCGACTTCGGACATGGCGGCAATTCGGACGCGTTCACGCGCGAGGGATGGCGCGGCGGCGAGCCGCGACATCGTTGGTCGGTCGGCGCGCGCAATGTGCTGGTCTTGCCGCCATTGGCGGGCGGCCGTCGGCTTGCGCTGACGGTGGAATGCGATCCGCCGCACCCGCCGAGCGTCAGGCAGGATTTGGCGCTGGAATTCAACGGCGTCGCGTTGGGCGTGCTGCAACCGCGGCGCGGCGTGCCGCAGCGGTTCCTCCTGCCCGACGGCCTCGTCAATAACGCCGGCGACAACACGCTCGTCTGTCTCAACCCGCAATTCGCGAATCCGGCCGACGCCGCCAAAGTCGCTTTGGCTTGGCGGCGGCTGGAGGTCGCGCCCGACGATTCGACTTTGTTCGATCAACCCGAGTTGCTGCCGGAACTCAAGGACGTCGCCGCGATTCCCCTGCAAGCCGTGCTCGGTCTCTACCAGAGCCTCGGCCAGAATTGCGAACTCGGCATTTTTCAGCGCCGGTACGGCGCCGAACCGATCGGCCTGTTGCGGTTCACCTCGATTTTTCCTGACCGGTTGGTGCACGGATTGCGGGCCGGTTTCGCCGGCGTCGAGGCGGCCGACCAACTCTCGTTGGTCGCGGCGCGGCCCGGTGGCGAGTTGATGGGCCGCCAGGCCTCGTATGGCCTGTCCTATCACACCTTCAAACTCGAAGGCGCAGTCGATGTCGCGGCCATGAAGACCAAGGAAGCGCAGCGGCTGGGCTATCTGGCGCGGCTGTTTGTCGAGCAGTTGGAGAACGACGAGAAGATCTTCGTGCGTCGCGGCGATTTCGAGGCGGAAGGCGAAATCCGCGCGTTGCATCAATTGCTGCGCGTCTACAATCCGCGGGCGCGGCTGTTGCTGGTGCAGGAGGCGGCGGAGCGCGCGGGGCGGGTCGAGCGGCTGGCGCCCGATCTGTACCGGGCCTATTTGTCCAGCTTCGCCGACCCCGCCGATGTGCCGGCGACGATCGCCTACGAAGATTGGTTGAAAATCTGCGCGACGCTGTACCTCGATCAGGCGGCGCTGGGGCGGGTCGCGCCGGCCTAGCCGCTCGGTGAATCGTGGATTGAGGCCATCGTCGCGCCTGGAGACCTAAAGATGCGGAATTTCGTTTGCGCGCTGATTTGCGGCGCGTTGCTGACATGGGACGCCGCCAGCGCGACGGAAGTCTGGTTCTCGCCTAACGACAATCTGCGGCGCGGCGCGGCGCACGACATCGTCCTCAATGAGGATTTCCCGCATCTGTTCGACGACAATCCCAGTTGGAGCGCGGGCGCCGACGTATTCGTGATCTCGGCGATCATGGCCAACGGGGGCGGGTCGGAGGACGAGTTGCGCCGCATCGCAGCCTTCCTCGAGCGGCGCCACATCAAGCTTGCGGTCGGCGTGCATGCGACGGAAACCGCGAATGCGAAACCGGTCGCCGGCGAATGCGGCGCCGCCGTCGAAGGCGCGATCCGGGCGGGTCAGAACGAGGCGATCTTCAAGCGGGCGAAGCGGCTGGGTCTCGACATCGCTTATTTCGAGATGGATGAGCCTTTGACCTTCGGCCACTATTTCAAGGGCAAAGCGGGCTGTCGCAACTCCGTCGCCGAGACCGCGCGCCGCGCGGCGGCCGAGATCGCCGAAATCCGCAAGTCCTATCCGCAAGCGCGCATCGTCGACGCCGAGGCGCCGCAGGCGATTCCGACCGCGCAATGGCGGCGCGATTTCGAGGAATGGCTCGACGTCTACCACAAGGCCGCCGGCGCGCCGCTGGATGCGGTGGTGTTCGACGTCGATCTGTTCGGCGACTGGCGCGAGCGGGTCGCGGTGGGCGTCGAGATCGCCAAGCGGCATGGCGTGCGCGCGGGAATTTTCGTCTTCAAGCCGGGGCCGGGCGTCTCGGACGCGCAGGCGGCCGCCGATTACAAACGCGCGATCGCCGAGGTCGACGCCTCGAAGATTCCCTTCGACATTGTCGAGATCGCCAATTGGTCGTTGCATCCCTTCGCCAATCTGCCGCAATCCGACCCGACGACGATGACCTATCTGCTCGATTTCTACAATCGCACGCATGGGCGCGAATGAACCCGCCCGCTTGCGCGCCGCGCGCCCGCGATGTTTAGTCGGGGCGCGAAGGCTAGCGGGAGGATGGGAATGTCCATATGGATTCGGGCGCTGGTCGCGTCGGCGGGCGTTGCGCTCGCGCTCGGCGCGGCGCGGGCCGACGATCTCAAGGTCGCGCTGATCTACGGCCGCACCGGCCCGCTGGAGGCTTACGCCAAGCAGACCGAGACCGGCTTCACCATGGGGCTGGAATACGCCACCAAGGGCACGATGCTGGTCGCGGGGCGCAAAATCGTCGTCGTCGCCAAGGACGATCAGGGCAAGCCCGACCTCGCCAAGACCGCGCTGACCGAGGCTTATGAGGACGACGGCGCCGAGATCGCGGTCGGCACCACCTCCTCGCCGGCGACCATCGCCATGCTGCCGGTCGCCGAGGAGCACAAGAAGATCCTGATCGTCGAGCCGGCGGTGGCCGACCAGATCACCGGCGAGAAGTGGAACCGCTACATCTTCCGCACCTCGCGCAATTCGACGCAGGATGCGATCTCCAACGCGGTCGCGATCGGCGCCAAGGGGGTCGAGATCGGCGTGCTGGCGGTCGACAACGCCTTCGGCCGCGACGGCGTCGCCGCCTTCAAGGCCGCGCTGGCGCCGACGGGGGCGACGCTGGCGGCGGAGGAATACGCGCCCGCCTCGACCACCGATTTCACCGCCGTCGGGCAGCGCCTGTTCGACGCGCTGAAAGACAAGCCGGGCAAGAAGCTGATCTGGTTCGTCTGGGCCGGCGCGGCCAATCCGCTCGCCAAGCTCGCCGACATGGACCCCGGCCGCTACGGCGTTGGCTTCGCCGCGGCGGGCAACATTCTGCCCGCGCTGGTCGCCTACAAGCGCTTCCCCGGCCTCGAAGGCGCGACCTATTATTACTACGACATCCCGAAGAACCCGATCAACGACTGGCTGGTCGCCGAACATCAGAAGCGGTTCCACGCGCCGCCGGATTTCTTCACCTGCGGCGGTTTCGCCGCCGCCATGGCGCTGGTCGCCTCGGTCGAGAAGACCGCCGGCGCGACCGATGCGGAAAAGCTGATCCCGGCGATGGAGGGGCTGCATTTTCAGACGCCGAAGGGCGAGATGATCTTCCGCAAGGAGGATCATCAGGCGCTGCAATCCATGTTCGCGTTCAAGATCAAGGTCGATCCCAACCTCGCCTGGGGCGTGCCCGAGCTGACGCGGGAATTGAAGATCGAGGACATGGACGTGCCGATCCGCAACAAGCGCTGAGCGGGCGAGCCGGGCTGGACGGGTTTGCACGCGGCTTGCATAACGGGGGCATGAGCGAAACCTTCGATCCCGCCGCCGTCGCCGAGGCGATGGCCCCGCTGCTGGGCCTGGAACTGACGCCCGAGCGGCGCGGGCCGGTCGTCACCCATCTCAGAATCGCGGCCGAAATGGCGGCGAAACTGGCGGCGGTGAGGCTCGACGACGGGGCCGAGCCGGCGCCGGTGTTCACGCCATGACCGAGGCGCCCGGCTCCGCCGAATCGATCGCCGCCGCGGTGCGGGCGGGCGAGATTTCCGCCCGCGAGGTGATCGAGGCGGCGCTCGCCCGCATCGCCGCGCGCAATCCGCAACTCGGCGCCTTCACCGACGTCACCGCCGCGCGGGCGCTGGCCGCCGCCGACGACGTGGATGCGGCGCG
>JAGWRL010000324.1 GCA_028876585.1 Pseudomonadota bacterium
TCTCGCCGCGCGAGGCCGAGCCCGTCACGCTGGTCGACGTGCGCCTGCCCATGGCCGGCTGGCACAACGTCGCCAACTCGCTGGCGGCCATCGCCGTCGCGCGCGAGCTTGGCGTTTCCGAAGAGGCGATCAAGGCGGGCCTGGCCAGCTTCGGCGGCGTGCGCCGACGCTTCACGACCGTGGGCGTGGCCAAGGGCGTGCGCGTCATCGACGACTACGGCCACCACCCGGTGGAGATCGCCAGCGTGCTGAAGGCCGCCCGCGCGGTGACCAACGGCAAGGTGATCGCGGTGGTGCAGCCGCACCGCTACACGCGCCTGCGCGACCTCTTCGGCGAGTTCTGCCGCTGCTTCAACGACGCCGACACGGTGATCGTCGCCGACGTCTATCCCGCCGGCGAGGCGCCGATCCCGGGAATCGACAAGGAGGCGCTGACGGCGGCGATCAACGCGCACGGCCATCGCCACGCGCTCGCCCTGCCGGGGCCGGAAAAGCTCGCGAGCCTCGTGCGCGAATACGCCAAGCCGGGCGATTATGTCGTGCTGCTCGGCGCCGGCAACATCACGCAATGGGCCTATGCGCTGCCCGAGGAACTCGCGGCGTGAACGCAGCCGGGCTCGCCGCGCTCATCCCGGCGTTTCGCGGCCGCGTCAGCTACGACGCGCCGCTGGCGCCTTACACCTGGTTCCGCGTCGGCGGCCCCGCCGATGCGCTCGCCTCGCCCGCCGACGCGGACGATCTCGCCTATCTCCTCGCCGCCCTGCCCGCCGAGATTCCGGTCACCGTGATCGGCGTCGGCTCCAATCTCATCATCCGCGACGGCGGCCTGCGCGGCGTGGTGATCCGGCTCGGCGGGCGCGCCTTCGGCGGCGTCGAGACGACGCCCGATCATCGCGTCGTCGCCGGCGCCGCCGCGCTCGACGCGCAGGCAGCGCGCGCAGCGGCGGAGGCGGGGATCGACGGCCTCGCCTTCCTGCGCGGCGTCCCCGGCGCGATCGGCGGCGCCTTGCGCATGAACGCCGGCGCGCATGGCGGCGAGGTCAAGGACGCGCTGGTCGAGGCGCATGGTTTTGACCGCGCCGGCCGGCCGGTGCGGTTCGGCGTCGCCGACATGGGCTACAGCTATCGCCACAGCGCGGCGCCCCAAGACGTGATCTTCGTCAGCGCCGTGTTTCAGGGCCGGCCCGGCGCGCGCGCGGAGATCGAGGCCGAGATGGCGCGCATCACCGCCGCGCGGGAAGCCTCGCAGCCGATCCGCGAAAAGACCGGCGGCTCGACCTTCAAGAACCCGCCCGGCGGCAAGGCCTGGGCGTTGATCGACGCCGCCGGCTGTCGCGGCCTGACCGTCGGCGACGCGCAAGTCTCGACGATGCACTGCAATTTCCTGATCAACCGCGGAGCCGCCAGCGCGGCCGAGATCGAGGCGCTCGGCGAGGAAGTGCGGCGACGGGTGCGGGAGACGAGCGGCTTCGAACTCGAATGGGAGATCAAGCGGCTGGGCGATCCCGCCGCCGCGTGACCCGGAGCGGAATCCCGTTGGCCGAGCGCACCGTCAGCCGCGACACCGGCTCCGGCGTATGGCCGGGGGTGGGCGAAAACTCGAACCGGCGCACCAGTTCCGCCAGCGCCAGCGTCGCTTCCTGCAATGCGAACGCCGTGCCGGAGCAGACGCGCGGCCCCATGCTGAACGGCAGGAAGGCGCAGGCGCGCGCCGATTTCGAGGCGGGGTCGGCGAACCGGTCGGGGTCGAACTGGTCGGCGTCCTTCCAATAGACGCCGTGCCGGTGCATCAGCCAGGTCGGCACGATGGTCTGCGAATGCGCCGCGATCTTCTCGCCGCAGAGCTCCGTTGCCGTCGCCGCGTCGCGGGCGAGAAAGGCGACCGGGGGATAGAGCCGCAGCGTCTCCTGGAACACGTCGCGCACGAACGGCATCCGCCGCATGTCGGAAAATTCCGGCGCCCGGTCGCCGAGCGCGGCGTCCGCTTCGGCGCGCATCCGCGCCTGCACGTCGGGCCGGTTGGCGATGAGATAGAGCGCCCAGCCGAGCGCGGCGGCCGAGGTCTCGTGGCCGGCCAGGAACAGCATCGCCACCTGATCGAGCAGTTCGGTCGCGTCGAACCGCGTGCCGGTGACGGGATCGACGCCGGAGATCAGGGTCGCGAGAATATCGCTGTCGGGCGTCTTGTCGCCGCGCTGGATCGCCTCCAGCCGGCGCGCGATCGGCCGGTTGAGCGCGCGGCGGATGATCGCCGCGTCGCGCCGGCCGCGCCAGTTCGAGGGCAACAGGAAGGTCGGGAACTTGATCAGCGACAGGAACCCATGCGCGTAGGCGATGCGCTGGAACCGCTCGAACGAGGTGAAAATGTCGCGCGCGTC
Organism: Pseudomonadota bacterium; assembly: GCA_028876585.1. The sequence goes on from JAGWRL010000324.1 coordinate 2,379, forward strand.
GCGCTCGCCCATCGGCTCGGAATAGATGGTGCGGAAGATCACGTCGCCGGCGAAATGCATGGTCTCGATGTCGGCGTCGACGCTGATGGCGCCGCCAGGGGGGATGAGCGCGTCGAGCCGGTCGCGCAAAGCGTCGGAGGCGTCGCGCATCAGCCCAAACACTTCGCGCACGCGCGCGTTCTCGAACGCCTGGTCGATGATGGCGCGCTGGCGCCGCCACGCCTCGCCATTGGAGACGAAGATGCTGTAGCCGGTCAGCGCCCGCAGCATCGAATCCATCAACACCGCCTTGGGATAGCGCGCGGCGTCGCTGACCAGCACCTGCCGGATCGCCTCCGGCTCGCGCACCATATAGGCGAAGCGCGGCGGCCGGCCGGGCAGGCGCGGCAGCGGATGCCGGCTGACGCCGATGAAATCGTAGGAGCCGCGCAGGAACAGCGACAATCCCGAACTCAGGAACTGCCGCGCGCGCAAACGCCACGAGGATTTGCGCTCATGCGCGGCCGGGCGCGGCGGAACGAACACGGTCATTGCGGCGCCTCGGCGAAGAAGGGGGCGGGCGAGGCCATCAGGCGCGGCAGATCGAAGCCGTCCGGCGCGTCGGCGCCCTTGAGATATTGGAAATGGAAGTCGAGCGGGCGGCGGCGGATATAGCGGAACCGCTCGGGCGTCAGGATGCGGTGAAACTCCGGGTCCCAGCGCCGCGTCGCGACCTCAGCGCCGACCAGCGGCCCCATCCGGCAGGCCGAGGCCGGGTCGGAGCCCGACGTCACGTCGATCCATTCGACAGCGGGCGAGGCGGCGACCGCTTCGCCGGCCCGCATGGCCGCCCGGCCGGGCTCGATCCAGGTGTAGAAGGGAATGATATTGCCCAGCGTCGCCAGCACGATCGGGCGCGGCGAAGCGGTTGATCCGAGATAGCGATGCACGGAAAACATCGCCAGGATCGCGCCGAGGCTGTGGCCGATCACCACGATCTCGTCCGCCTCGCCCTCGCGCGCCGCCGCCGCGATGCGCTCGGCGAAAACCTCGCAACGCCCGTCCCAACTGGGCGCTTCGCCCAACGCCGTCTCGACGATGCAGGCAAAACCCTTGGCGAGCCATTCCAGATTGAGCGCCCGCCACGCGCGGTCGCTCATATAAAGTCCCGCCGCCAGCGTCGGCGCGGCGAGCCAGCCCCCATGCGGGATCAGCCACGCCCCGAGCGCGCCGACGACAAGCGTGAAAACGAGCGTGGCGGCGGCGAAGGCCAGCGGCGCGAGCCCCATCACCAGCAACGCCCAGCGCACCGCGCGCGCCCCGTCGCTGGCGCGCGCGAGCAGGCCGCAACGCGCATAGACCCACAGCGCCCGCATCGCCGCGATCTGGGCGCCGATGCGGCCCTTGGCGCGCCAATGGCGGTCGACGATGTCGTCCCAATGCAGGAATTCGAACGCCGTCTCGGTCGCCCCGTCCTCGCCGCGCCAGCGCCAGCCGCTGGCGAACGGCGCCAGGCGCTCCAGCGACCCCGCCGCCGCGTAGGGCGCCATCGCCTCGCTCATCCTTTGGTAGTAGCCTTTCACCCCGCGCGGATCGAACCCAGCCACGAACAGCACGCGCCGCCGCAGCCTCGTCCGGGCGTGTTCGGCGGGCGATTCGGCGACGGTTTCGGCGATCACGCGGGTGTCCAAAGGGGAGAAAAGCCTCGCAAATCCCTTTACGCGCCCAAATGCCGCATGGCAAAATCGTGACGCTTGCGGGGCGGCGACCGAGCCGCACTTTTCAGGGCAGGCGTGACATTCCCGCTACATAATCATGACGCAATGGATAAATCGGAAGCACAGTAAAGCTTTCATGGAGTCAAAGGTTTATCGTTAAAGCGTCGGAATCTGCGACAGTCGGCGGCCACGGCGGCAAGGTCGGAGTCGCTTTTTTGGCGCCGTGGCGGCGGGGGTTTTCAGCGTCGAAACTTCGGCGCCCAGCGCCGAGCCAAGCCGATTATCAAGGCCTTGGAGATATCGCTCCCGCGCCGCGAGGAAATGTCGCGCCCCGACGGGGGCTCGAACCGTTCGCACGGCAACCAATTTCCATTGCCGGGTCGCTTCTCCCATGCCATATAGACGCCTAGGAAACTCGGCAGGGCGGGCCGAATATGATGCACCAATTTAAATATTATCATGTTCATAGATTGATCCTTGCGACGCAGGGGCAAGTTGATTTTGATATTGACGCAGGGGATTTGACTCTGATGTTGGCGATTGTAGTTACGGCTGGCCTCATTTAGACGGGCGCGCGAACACAAGTCGCCGTTGAAACCTTTTGGCGGAAAAATTGATCGCGCGCATGGCGCGTGATCGAATTTGTCGTTTTTTTTGGAACGTTAGCGTCGAGTTCACCTCGAAACGGATGGCTGCGGGTTGATGATGCAAACTCTAACTCTATCCGCCCTCAATATTGCCGACGGAGCGCGGTATATTGAGGGATGCCCCAGCGAGACTTCGGCCTTCATGGCGAGGCCGGCCAAGGCCGCTCTCCTTTTGTAGCTCTTGCCGGCCTGAGCGGAGCCTCCGCGACACCTCGCCCGAACGCAACCAACCCCCGAAGACTGGCTCCCATGCTTCCTCGCTTCCCCATATCTCGCGGAACGTCATTGCGCGGAGGCGAAAGCTCGTGAGCGCCAAAGGACCCCTGCGCGTGCCTCCCAAAAGCGCCCCGGTTGAGGAAATCTGGCGACGGGCGGCCGAACGGCTGCGCGCGACGCTGAGCGACAATGTGTTCAACAGCTGGTTCGGCAGTCTGCAACTGGAGGAGATCGTCGCCGGCCGCGCCCGGCTGTCGGTCTCGACCCGGTTCCTGAAGAGCTGGATCGAGGGCCATTATCAAGACAAGCTCAAGGCGGCGCTCGCCGCCGAATGCGAAACGGTCAACACGATCGAGATTTACGCCCGTTCGATGCAGGGCTCGGTGGTGCGGCTCGCAACCACGCATGGCGAGCCGGCGCCGCCGCAAGGCGCGCAGGCCAGCGAACCCGCCGTCAGCGAGCCGACGCGCGCCGCGCCGATCAAGCGCCGGATCGAGCCGGCGTCGCACGCGCCGGTGGGCTCGCCGCTCGACCGCCGGCTCACCTTTTCGACCTTCCTCGCCGGCCGCGCCAATCAGCTGGCGCTGACCTTGGCGCGCAAATTGTCGGACGGCGCCGACGCGAGCATGACGCCGCTCTATTTCCACGCCGCGGTCGGCCTCGGCAAAACCCATCTCGTGCAGGCGATCGCGCACGCCGCGCTCGCGCGCAGCCAGTCGGTGGTCTATCTCACCGCCGAGACCTTCATGTACGGCTTCGTCAACGCTTTGCGCAGCCAGTCGGCGATCGCATTCAAGGAATCCTTGCGTTCGATCGACCTGCTGATCTTCGACGACGCGCAGTTCCTGCAGGGCCGCGTCATCCAGACCGAATTCGGCCATGTGCTCAATTCGCTGATCGACGCCGGCAAAAAGGTGGTGATCGCCGCCGACCGGCCGCCGTCCGAACTTGAATCCGTCGACGAGCGCGTCCGCTCGCGTCTGGCCGGCGGCATCTGCGTCGAAATGCAGGGTTTCGACGAGGGCCTGCGGCTCAAAATTCTGGAGGCGCGACTGGCGGCGGCCAAGCTCGCTCATCCCACGCTCGACGTGCCGCGCGATGTGCTGGTGTTCATCTCCAGCGCCATCGTCTCGAACGGCCGCGATCTCGAAGGGGCGATCAACCGCCTCGTCGCCCATTCGCAACTCGCCGGCGCGCCGATGACGCTGGCGGCGGCCGAGGTCGCGGTGCGCGATCTGATCCGCTCGCGCGAGCCCAAGCGCGTGAAGATCGAGGACATCCAGAAGCGCGTCGCCAACCATTTCAATGTCTCGCGCGCCGATCTGCTGTCGTCGCGCCGCACCGCCGCGGTGGTGATGCCGCGCCAGATCGCGATGTTCCTGGCCAAATCGCTGACGCCGCGCTCGCTGCCCGAAATCGGTCGCCGTTTCGGCGGCCGCGACCACACCACCGTGTTGCACGCCGTGCGCAAAATCGACAATCTTTACAACACCGACGCGCAGTTGCGCGACGAGATCGAACTCCTCAAGCGCATGTTGCAGGAGTGACGGCGTGAGCCTCGTCTACAAGGTCGTCGGGCGCGACGATTGGGCGGCGGCGGAGCGCGAAGGCGTGTTCCACGGCGCGGCGATTGATCTCAAAGACGGCTACATCCACCTCTCGGCCGCCGATCAGGTGGCCAAAACCGTCGCGCTCTATTTCGCCGAGCGCGACGACCTGCTGCTGGTCGCGCTCGACGCCGAGGCGTTTCCGGCGCTGAAATGGGAGCCCTCGCGCGGCGGCGCGCCGTTTCCGCATCTCTATGCGTCGCTGCCGCTCGACCGCGTCGCCTGGGCGCGGCCGTTCTCCTCGCGCGACCCGCAAGCGCTCGCCGCGCTGATCGCGGCTTAAGCCGCGATGCGGTTCGCGGCGTCCCTGCTTGGCTTGCTGCCGCCGGAGGCCGCGCATCGGGCCGCAATTCGCGCCGCCGGCTTTTATCCGTTTCAGCACGCCGCCGACGCCGATCCGCGCCTGCGCGTCGCGGCGTTCGGCCTCGACTTCCCCAATCCGCTCGGCCTCGCCGCCGGTTTCGACAAGAGCGCCGAGGCGGTCGACGGACTCAGCCGGCTCGGCTTCGGCTTCGTCGAAGTCGGCACGCTGACGCCAAAGCCGCAGGCCGGCAATCCGAAGCCGCGCCTGTTCCGGCTGCGCGAGGACGGGGCCATCGTCAATCGCATGGGCTTCAACAACGACGGCTACGCCGCCGCGCTGGCGCGGCTGGAGCGGGCGCAGCGGCGCGGGCTGGTCGGCGTCAATATCGGCCCCAACAAGGATTCGCCCGACCGGATCGCCGATTATGTCGAGGGGATCGAGACCTTCGCCGAAGTCGCCGACTATTTCACCATCAACATTTCCTCGCCCAACACGCCGGGCCTGCGCAA
>JAGWRL010000325.1 GCA_028876585.1 Pseudomonadota bacterium
CCCGTGCTTGCCATCGGGATCGACCGGCCGGAAAAGCGCAACGCGCTCAACGACGGAACCATCGCCGCGCTGCACGAGGCGTTCTCGAGACTTCCCTTCGACGCGCGCGCCGTGCTCATCCACGCGATCCCGCGCATCGCCCAAGCCGATCTGCACATCGGCTATGTCACGGAATCGCTGATGGCGGCGATCGCGCAAGGCCCGAAAGAGGCGAAGTCTCGGGTGCGAGCCTTCCTCGACAAGCGCGCCGCCAAGGTCGAACGGCCGGACTGAACCGGCCGCGCCAAAAGGCCAAAGGGAGGATTTGATGCTGTTCGGTCGCTTGACTCCGGTGGTCGACGCCCGCCCCGACGGCGTGACCTATGTCCGCGCCGCCGAGCCGCTGCCCCCGCACGCCGACACCTGGATCGACCGGCTCGAACATTGGGCGCGCGTCGCCCCCGACCGACCGTTTCTCGCCGAGCGCGACGGCGCGGGCGGCTGGCGCACGCTGACCTACGCCGACGCGCTCGACCAGACCATGCGGATCGGTTCGTGGCTGCTCGCCCACGGCGCCAGCGCCGAGCGGCCGCTGCTGATCCTGTCGGGCAACAGCATCGAGCATGGCTTGCTGTCGCTCGGCGGCATGGCCGTCAACGCGCCGACCTGCCCGGTCTCGACCGCCTATTCGCTGATCAGCCAGGATCTCGGCAAGCTGAAGGGCGTGATCGACCTGCTAACGCCGAGCCTCGCCTTCGCCAGCGACGCGACAGCCTATGCGCGCGCCCTGGCGCTGGCGAAATCGCGCGACATCGGCCTGATCACCGGCGAAGCCTCGCCCGGCGCGACGCCGTTCAGCGCGCTGCTCGCGACCCCCGTCTCGGCGCAAGCGCGTGCGGCGCGCGCGGCGCTGACCCCCGATTCGATCGGCAAGTTCCTGCTCACCTCCGGCTCGACCGGCCATCCCAAGGCGGTCATCAACACGCAGCGCATGATGTGCGCGTCGCACGCGATGCTGCGCGAGGCGCTGCCGTTCTTCAAGGAGGAGCCGCCGGTTCTGGTGGAATGGCTGCCGTGGGCGCACACCTTCGGCTCCAATTCGAGCTTCGGCCTCATCCTCTACAACGGCGGCACGTTCTACATCGACGAGGGCCGCCCGACCCCGGCCGGCATCGCCACGACGGTCAACAACCTGCGCGAAATCGCCCCCACCATCTTCTTCAACGTGCCGAAGGGTTTCGAGGAGCTGCTGCCGCATCTGCAAAACGACGCGGCTTTGCGGCGCACGTTCTTCTCGCGCACGAAAATGCTCTTTTACGCCGGCGCCGGCCTCAGCCTGCCGATCTTCGAGGCCTATCGCGAATTGTCGGCGCGCGAAACCGGCCAGCCGCTGCCCTGGACCACCTCGCTCGGCTCGACCGAGACGGGCCCCGGCGCCGTCGTCAACGTGCGGGGCATCAGCCGTCCGGGCCTCGTCGGCGTGCCGCATCGCGGTGTCGAACTGAAGCTCGTGCCCAACGGGGCGAAGCTCGAATTGCGGCTGCGCGGCCCCAACATCACGCCCGGCTACTGGCGCCGGCCCGATCTCACGCAGGACGCGTTCGACGAGGAAGGTTTCTACAAGATCGGCGACGCCTTGAAGCTCGCCGAGCCGGGAAACTGGGACGCCGGCTTCGTGTTCGACGGCCGCGTGTCGGAGGATTTCAAGCTCGCCACCGGCACCTGGGTCAGCGTCGGCCCGCTCAGGATCGCCTTCCTCAACCTTTTCGAGCCGCTGGCGCAGGATGTGGTGATCGCGGGCCAAGACCGCGACGACGTCGGCGCGCTGGTGTTTCCCAATTTCGCCGCGCTGGCGCAGCTCGCGCCGGGCCTGTCGCCCGAAGCCGCCGTGCGCGATCCCCGCGTCAAGGCCGCCTTCGCCGAGAAGCTGCGCGCCATGGCCGCCGGCTCGACCGGCTCCTCGACAAAGGTGACCCGGCTCGCGCTCATGACCGAGCCGCCCTCGATCGATCGCGGCGAGGTGACGGACAAGGGCTCGCTCAACCAGCGCCTGCTGCTCGTCAACCGCAAGGCGGACGTGGACGCGCTTTACGCCGCCGCGCCGGGCGAAAACCAAGTCAGGCTGTAACGGGAGCAGACGAAATGAACATCCAAGGCGTAGCGGCGATCGTCAGCGGCGGCGGTTCGGGCCTCGGGCGCGCGACGGCGGAGGCTTTGGCCGCCAGGGGCGCCAAGGTCGCGGTGTTCGACATCAACCAGGGCGCGGCGGAGGAGGTCGCGCGCGCGCTCGGCGGGCTCGCCTGCAAGTGCGACGTGGCTGACGCCGCATCGGCCGAGGCGGCGGTGGCGGCGGCGGAGGCCGCGCATGGGCCGGCCCGGATTCTGGTCAATTGCGCCGGCATCGGCACGCCCAAGCGCGTCGTCGGGCGCGACGGCGCGCAGCCGCTCGCCGATTTCCAGCGCGTCATCAACGTCAATCTGGTCGGCTCGTTCAACCTGATCCGCCTCGTCGCCGCCGCGCTCGCGCGCGGCGAGACGATGCCCGACGGCGAGCGCGGCGTGATCGTCTCGACCGCCTCGGTGGCGGCCTATGAAGGCCAGATCGGTCAGGCCGCCTATTCCGCCTCCAAGGGCGGCGTGATGGCGATGACGCTGCCGATCGCGCGCGAACTGGCGCAGTTCAACATCCGCGTCAACACCATCGCGCCCGGCATATTCCTCACCCCGATGCTGCTCGGCCTGCCGCAGGAGGCGCAGGAATCGCTCGGCCGTTCGGTGCCCAATCCCGCCCGGCTCGGAGACCCTAAGGAATACGCCGCGCTGGTCGTGCATATCTGCGAGAACGCCTATCTCAACGGCGAGACGATCCGGCTCGACGGCGCGCTGCGCATGGCCCCGCGCTGATGTTTGCCAACCGGCGCACGGTCCATATCGAATGGGGCGACTGCGACGCCGCCGGAATCGTGTTCTACCCCCGCTATTTCGCCATGTTCGACGCCTCGACGCATTATCTGTTCGAGGCGGCGGGCTGGCGCAAAGCCGACCTGCGGGCGAAATTCGACATGATCGGCTTTCCCATGGTCGACACGCGGGCGAAGTTCCTCATCCCGTCGAGCTATGGCGAGGACATCGTGATCGAGAGCCGCGTCGCGGCGATCCGCAATTCGAGCTTCGACATCGAGCATCGCGTGTTCAAGCGAGAAGCGCTCGCCATCGAGGGGTTCGAGACCCGCGTCTGGTCCGGCGCGCATCCCGACGATCCCAAACGGCTGAAGGCGCGCAAGATCCCCGAGGAAGTCGTGCGCCGGTTGAGCGAGCCGAGCGATGGTTGAGACGGACGAGGCGATGCGGCTCGGGCTGCTCGATCAGGCCGTCGGCTATCTGCTGCGCCGGGCGCAGCTCGCCGTTTTCGAGGATTTCGCCCGCCGCTTCGCCGCGCTCGATCTCACCCCGGCGCAATTCTCGGCGCTGATCGCGATCCGCGCCAACCCGACCAGGCGCCAATCCGACATCGCCGCCGCGCTCGGCGTGCAGCGACCCAATTTCGTCGCGCTGATGGACGAATTGGAGCGGCGCGGTCTGGCCGAGCGGCTGCGCTCCGGCGCCGACCGGCGCGCCAACGCGCTGCAACTGACGCCGGCCGGCGTCGCGCTGCTGGCGCGCGCCGAGGCCGCGCAAGCCGCGCAGGAGGCGGCGATCCGCGATCTGCTCGGCGAGCCGGAGCGGCTGCGTCTGATTGAAACGCTCGAACGGCTGAGCCAGCTCTAGAGCCAACAAGGGAGGAAGAAACATGAACCGTAGAGAGATCCTGCTGGGCGGCGCCGCGCTGGCGCTGGCGCCGGGCTTCGCGCGCGCGGCCGGACTGAAACCTTTGAAAATCGGCGTGATGAACGACATGTCGGGCGTCTATTCCGACGATCAGGGCATCGGCTCCGTGATCGCTTCCCAGCTCGCCATCGACGATTACGCCGCCAAACTTGACGTCGCCGCCGACATCGTCTCCGCCGACCATCAGCAGAAGCCCGACGTCGGCGCGGCGATCGCGCGCCGATGGTTCGACGAAGATCATGTCGACGTCATCATGGACCTGCCGAATTCCGCCGTGGCGCTCGCCGTGCTCGCCGTCGCCAACGACAAGAACAAGGCGGTGATCGGTTCGGGCGCAGGCTCCTCGGTGCTGACCGGCCCGAAATGCTCGCCCAATTTCGTGCATTGGACCTACGACACTTACGAACTCGGGCACGTCTTCGGCAAGACCATGACCGAGGCCGGCGGCAAGTCCTGGTTCTTCATCACCGCCGATTACGCTTTCGGCAAGGACCTTAGCGCCAATTGCGCCGCCGCGGTGAAGGCCGCCGGGGGCAACGTGGTCGGCGAAGCCCGGCATCCGCTCGGCGCCTCGGATTTTTCGAGTTTTCTGCTTCAGGCGCAGTCCTCCGGCGCCGACGTCGTCGGCCTCGCCAACGCGGGCGCCGACC
>JAGWRL010000326.1 GCA_028876585.1 Pseudomonadota bacterium
CCAACGCGTTTTCGTCGCCGATCCGCGATCGGGCGCTGTTCCGGACTGCGACCCTGGTGCTGGAAGTTGCCGCACGGCGGCCGCTCGTGGAGATCCAGAACGATTTCCCGCATTTGTTCAAGGTCGGCCCCAACACGAAGATGAACGAGATCGTTCACGCGCATCTGCCGGGCGTGCCGCTGGTGCATCTGCCGACGCCGCCGCCGCAAATCCGCGCCATCACCGATCACGTCTATTTCTATCTCGACCGCACTTCGCCGCTATGGCCGGAATTCAGCGTCGCCAGCGCGGTGGGCATGCATTTCGCCGGCGACTGGCCCGAATTGCAGCTTGAGTTCTGGGCGCTCAGGGAAGGCCGGCGATGAGCGAGGGCGACGATCCGTTCGCGAGGGCCGACAAGACGATCATCCGCCCCAATCCGGGCGGGCGACTTCCCGCCACGCCGACGCCGTCGCCGCCGCCGCCCGCGCCCACGCCCTATGCCGGCGGCGCGCCGCCCGTCTCGCGCCCGCAATCCTCCGTCGCCTATCCCAGCGCGCCGCCGCCCGCCGCGCCCGGCGACGATTGGATGGCGGGGCGCGTCGTCAACCCTTATGCGCCCACCGGCGCCGCGCCGCCGCCGCTGACGCCGGCGCCGGCTTCGCCGCATGTCTCGGTCGATCTGGTGATGGTCGCCGACAATCCGCTGATGCGCGCCGCCGCCTCGCTGCTGCTGGCGCTGGGACGGCTGCGCGCCTCGCTTTCCCGCGCGGGGACCGGGCCGCTGATGGATCAGGTGGCGCAGGCGATCGAGGCGTTCGAGCGCGACGCGCGCGCGGCGGGCGCGCCGGCCGAGCAGGTGCAGGTGGCGAAATACGCGCTCGCGGCGACCGCCGACGACATCGTGCAGAACCTGCCGACCGAGGACCGCCACGTCTGGACGCGCTATTCGATGCTGGTGCGGTTCTTCGGCGAGCGCACCGGCGGCGTCAAATTCTTCCAGGAACTCGACCGCGCCAAGCAGAACCCGGCCGTCAACCTCGGGCTGCTGGAATTGATGCACGCCTGCCTGAGCCTCGGCTTCGAGGGCGTCTATCGCGCCGCCGGCGGCATGGGCGCGTTGCAGGGCCTGCGCCGCGACCTCTACGAGACGATCCGCCGCGCCCGGCCCAAAACCATCGAGGATCTTTCGCCACACTGGCGCGGGCTGACGATCGGGCTGGCCGGCAACCGCCTGCAAATCCCCGCCTGGGCGGTCGGGGCGGCGGCGGGGGCGCTGCTGCTCGCCGTCTATCTGGTGTTGCGGCATCTGCTGAGCGGGCAGGCCGAGGCGCTGGCGCTCAAAATGTCCGCTTTCTACCCCGATACGGAAATTCAGTTGGGGCGCGTGGTGGCGGTGGCGCCGCCGCCGGCGCCGAAGCTGGAGATTTCGCCGCAACTGCAATGCATCCGCAAGGCGCTGGCGAGCGAGATCATGGCCGGCAAGGTCAGCGCGGAGCAGACGGCGTCGACGATCTTCGTGCGCGTCGGCAGCGTGGTGCTGTTTCCCTCCGGCGGCGCCAATGCGAACACCGCGTTCGCGCCGATCGCGCGCAAGATCGCGCAGGCGCTCGACAAGCAGCCCGGCGACATCACCGTCACCGGCTACACCGACGCCGACCCGATCAAGACCATCGCCTTCCCCTCCAATTTCGAATTGTCGGAGGCGCGCGCGAAATCGGCCGCGGCGCTGCTGAAGCCCAATTTGGCTGATCCGAAACGTCTGGTGGTCAAGGGCAAGGGCGCGTCCGATCCGGTCGCGCCCAACGATGTGGAGGCTGACAAGGCGAAGAACCGGCGCGTCGAAATTTCGATTCCCCGCGACGACGAACGGGGGAGTTGCTGAATGAGCTGGGCGTTCTGGCTTTGGATCGGGCTCAGCGTCCTCGGCGCCTTGCTGCTGGCCGGGCTCGTCTGGTTCGGCGGGCCGCTGATCTCGGTCGCCGACTACGCGCCGCTGGAGGGGACGGGCGTCCGGCTGACGATCATCCTCGTGCTGTTCCTGATCGTCGGCGGCGTGATCGCGTGGCGCGTCGTCAAGCGGTTGCGCGCGGCGGCCGCGCTCGAACAGGCGATGACGGAGGCGGCGCAGGAGGACAGCGACGCGCCCGTCCTCAAACAGAAGATGGAGGACGCGCTCGCCACCCTGCGCAACGCCAGCAAGGCGGGCGGCGCGGCGCTGTACGATCTGCCGTGGTATCTGATCATCGGCCCGCCCGGCGCCGGCAAGACGACCGCGCTGGTCAATTCGGGCCTGCGCTTTCCGCTCAGCGTCAGCGGCGGGCCGCAGGCGGTGCAGGGGATCGGGGGCACGCGCTATTGCGATTGGTGGTTCACCGATTCCGCTTTGCTGATCGACACCGCCGGGCGCTACACGACGCAGGATTCCGACGCCAAGGCCGACCGCCGCTCCTGGCTCGCCTTCCTCGACCTGTTGCGCCGCAACCGGCCGCGTCAGCCGATCAACGGCGTGCTGGTGGCGATCTCGATCGCCGATCTGCTGACGCTCAGCGCGACGGAAATCTCAGCCCACGCCGACGCGATCCGGCGCCGGCTCGACGAGTTGCACGAGCGCCTGCGCATCAGTTTCCCCGTCTACGCCGTCTTCACCAAGATGGACCTGATCGCCGGCTTCACGCCCTATTTCGCCGATCTCGACGAGGCCGGCCGCAATGTGGTGTGGGGCGCGACGTTCCAGACCGCCAGCAAGACCGCCAACACGGTATTGCAGGTGGGCGAGGAATTCGACCTGCTGGTCAAACGCATCTTCGAGCGCATGCCCGAGCGCTTGCAGGAGGAGCCGGACCCGCGCGCGCGGGCGACATTGTTTGGTATGCCCGCGCAGCTCAGCGCGATCCGCAAGCCGATCGTCGAATTCCTCAACCGCGTGTTCGAGCCGACGCGCTATCAGACCTCGGCCGCGCTGCGCGGTTTCTACTTCACCTCCGGCATGCAGGAGGGCACGCCGCTCGACGCGGTGATCGGCGCGCTGCAACGCAGCTACGGCGTCGAGAGCTTTGGCTCGGCGGCCCATTCCGGCGTCGGCAAGAGCTATTTCCTGCACGACCTGCTGACCAAGGTGATTTTCGCCGAAGCGGGCTGGGTGTCGGTCAACATGGCGGCGGTGCGGCGCGCGCTGCTGGCGCGCACCGCGCTGTTCGCCTCCATCGCGCTCGCCACGGCGGCGGTGCTGGGGCTGTGGTGGATCAGCTTCAACGGCAATACCGGCGTGATCAAATCGACCGAGCGCGGCTTCGACAATTTCGCCGCCGCCGCCGCGCCGTTGGTCAAACAATCCACCGTCAACGATCCCGACGTGCGCCCGGTCTACGAGCTGGTCGGCGCGCTGCCGCCGCTCCCCTACGGCTACGACAATCGCGACAAGGCGACGCCGCTCAACGACACTTTCGGCCTGAGCGAACGCGGGCGGGTGCAAGACGCCTCCGTCACCGCTTATCAGATGGCGCTGGAGCGGCTGATGCGGCCGCGGCTGATCCTTTCGCTGGAGCAGCAGATCCAGAAGAACATCAACGACCCCGCTTATGTCTACGAAGCGCTGAAGGTCTATCTGATGCTGGGCGGCAAGGCGCCTTCGGTCGACAAGGCGCTGGTGATCGACTGGTTCACCCACGAATGGGAGGAGCGGGTGTTTCCCGGCGCGCCCTATGCGCAGGGGCGGGCGTTGCTGCGCGCGCATCTCAAGGCGATGCTCGACATGGATACGGGCGCGGCGCCGAAAGTCTCGCTCAACGGCCCGCTGGTCGAACAGGCGCAGGCGACGCTGGCGCGCATGCCGGTCGCGCAGCGCGCCTATACGCTGCTGAAATCGCAGGCGCGCAACGCGCTGGTGGAGGATTGGGTCGCCTCCAGCCGCGGCGGGCCGGATATGGGGCTGGTGTTCGAGGCCAAGAACGGGGCGAGCCTCGATACGGTGCGGGTGCCGGGCTTCTTCACCTACAACGGTTTCTACGTCGGCCTGCTCGATCACATGACGACGATCGCCGGCGCGCTCGCCAAGGACAATTGGGTGCTGGGGCCGTCGGGGCAGCAATCGGCGGTGCAGAGCCAGTTCGAGCGGCTGTTTCCCGACATCCTCGAACTCTACAGCAACGATTTCATCTCGTCGTGGAACGCGGCGATCTCCAATCTGGCGCTGCGCCCGCTGCTGGCCGACCGTCCCAAATATCTGGCGCTGAGCGCGGCCTCGGCGCCGACCTCGCCGATCAAGCAGATCTTCGAATCGATCCGCAACGAGACCGCGCTCACGCGCGAGAAGGCCGCCCCGCCGCCCGCGCAGGACGAGGTGAAGGCCGGCGCGACTGCGCTGGCGCGGCGCAAGGCCGAGCAGCGGCTCTCCACCGAGGCGCGCGAGGCGGTCGATCTGGCGATGAAGGTCGGCCGGCGCGCCGGCGAGCCGCCGCCGACCACGCCCGGCGCCTCGATCGAAGCCTATTTCAAGCCGATCGCGGCGCTGTTCGAAGGCGATTCCGGCTCGCGCCCGATCGACGCGCTGCTCGCCAATCTCAACGAACTCTATCGTCAGCTCGCGCTGGCGGCGAACAATCCGGCGCAGTCGAAGCGGGCGAACGAACAGGTCGAGGTGGAGGTCGCGGCGTTACGCGCCAACGTGTCGCGGCTGGCGGAGCCGCTGCACAGCATGATGAACAAGGTCGCCCACGACGCGGCCGGCGACGCCAGCAACCGCACCGTCAGCCAGCTCACCGATCAGATGGCGCAGGACGTGACCGGGCCGTGTCAGCAGGTCGTCAACAACCGCTATCCCTTCACGCGCAGCGACCGCGACGTGCCGCTGGCCGATTTCGCCCGGGTTTTCGCGCCCGGCGGCGTCATCGACCGCTTCTTCTCAACCAACCTCGCCGCGCTCGCCAACACGGGCTCGAAAACCTGGAGCTGGCGCAGCGATTCCGGCATCCTGCGCCCGTTGTCGGCGACGACGCTGCGCCGCTTCCAGCAGGCCGCGGAAATCCGCGACACGTTCTTCCCCACTGGCGGCGGGGCGCCCAATCTCTCGTTCACCGTCAAGCCGCTGACGCTGAGCGGCGAGGCGCAGACCGCGACGCTGAGCGTCAACGGCGGCGCGGTCGTCGCCCAGCAGGGCAGCGCCACGCCCGGCGCGCTGCAATGGCCGGGCTCGGGCGCGGGCGCCGCCTCGATCGTCATGGCCCCCGATCTGCCCGATCGCAAATCCACGCTGGAGCGCTCCGGCGCCTGGGCGTTCTTTCGTCTGGTCGACGCCGGCGCCATGATCCAGCGCGGTTCGGCAGTCAATGTCAGCTTCATCGTCGGCGGGCGCGAGGTGTCGTTCGAGTTCAGTTCCAGCTCGCTCAACAATCCGCTCAGTCTGAGTTCGTTGCGTCATTTCGAGTGTCCCAACGGTCTGTAGAGGCGCTGATGCCTGCGGGGTTCTTCGGCAAACTGCCGGCCAAACGCGACTTCGTCGCTCAGGGAGCCTCGCGCGCCTTCCTGGAGACGTGGGAGCCCTGGTTGCAGGCGAGCCTGGCGACGTCGCGCCAGTTGCTCGGCGCCGATTGGGCCGCCGCCTACAATCGCGCCCCGATCTGGCGGTTCTGGCTCGGCGCGCATTTCGCCGGCGAGGCGATCGTCGGCGCCTTGATGGCCTGTGTCGACGGCGTCGGCCGGCCGTTTCCGCTCGCGGTGTTCGCCGGCGAGGGCGACGGGTTGCTGCCGCCGCCGGAGATCGAGGCCAACGACGCGTGGTGCGAGGCGGCGGAGGCGGCGCTGCTGCTCGCGCTCGCCCCCGAAACCGCGTTCGAGGATTTCGCCCGCGCCGTCGAGGCTTTGCCGTCGCCGGCTTTGCAGACGCGGGTCGAGGAGATTTCGGGCGTCGAGCAACTGGCGGAGAATGTCGTGCTGGTGCGCGGCCTCGACGCGCAACCCTCGCTCGCCTTCCGCGCCGCGCGCCGGTTCGGCCATCGCGGCGCCTTCGCCGGCCAGAGCTTTTGGTGGACGGTCGGCGGCGAGGGCTATGGCGCGCTGGCGCTGGCGGTGGTCGGCCTGCCGGCGCCGGCGCTGTTCGCGGACATGCTGACCGGCGTTTTCGCGAAGGGAGCGCCGGCCGATGGCTGATGCGATCATCCGCGCCGCCGGGGCGACCCATGTCGGGCTGCGGCGCGAGCGCAACGAGGACAGTTTTCTGCTGCGTCCCGAGGCCGGCCTGTGGGCGGTCGCCGACGGCATGGGCGGCCACGGCGGCGGCGACGTCGCCAGCCGCATCGCGACCCAGGCGCTCGCCGCCTTCGCGATCGGGCCGACCGGGCAGGAGCGGCTCGCCGCGTTCGAGCGCGCGGTGGTCGAGGCCAACCGCGACATCCGCGCCTACGCCGAAGAGCGCGGCGGCGCGATCATGGGCACGACGCTGGTGGCGCTGCTGATCTTCGGGGCGCATTTCGCCTGCCTGTGGTGCGGCGACAGCCGCGCCTATCTGCTGCGCGGCGGCGCGCTGCGGCAGCTCTCGCGCGACCATTCGGAGATGCAGGATCTGGTCGACCGGGGCGTGCTCGATCCGCATGAGGCGAAATCCTGGCCGCGCCGCAGCGTGGTGACGCGCGCTTTGGGCGCGATGGAGCCGGTGGAGCTCGATCTCGTCAGCGACCGGATCGCGCCCGGCGACGCCTTCCTCCTGTGCAGCGACGGGCTGACCGCCCATTGCGGCGACGCCGACATCGCCGCCGCGCTCGCGGAGCCGGACCCGCAAGCCGTGTGCGACGGCCTGATCGCGCTGACGCTGCAACGCGGCGCGAGCGACAATGTGTCGGCAATCGCGCTGCGCTGCGAGGGGTAGAGGCAATCACCCAACGGGTGGCGCCTGTCGTGGGGTCCGCAAAGGGCGGGAAGCGGACATTGCGCAAACAACCCCCTCGTCCTGAGGCGCCCCGCGAAGCGGGGCCTCGAAGGACGCTCCAGCGGGCGGCCCCGCCTGCGCCAAGCGCCTGCGCGGGATTGCGGAGACCGTGGGGAGAACCCAGCGTCCTTCGAGGCCCCTTCGGGGCGCCTCAGGACGAGGGCGGGGGATGGCGGAAACATCCGATTCGGATCGAAAGCCGCCGATCCTACACGGCGCCCAGCGCTAGATTTTCCCCTAGCGCTGCGCCCCCGCCAGGGCGGCGTCGATCAGCGCCTTGTCGGCGGCGAAGGCGGCCAGGATCGCCGGATCGGGCTCGGCCGTCGCCTCCGGGGCGGTCGAGGGCCGCGCGCC
>JAGWRL010000327.1 GCA_028876585.1 Pseudomonadota bacterium
CACCACTTCCGCGCCGCCGGGATAGCCGATTGGCCCGGTGCCGCGGATGAACAGCATGCAATGCTCGTCGATCCCGAGAGCGGGATCGTCGATGCGGTGGTGATAATCCTCCGGCCCCTCGAACACCACCGCGCGGCCTTCGAACGCGTCGGGGTCCTTGGGATCGCTGAGGTAGCGCGTGCGGAATTCCTCGCCGATCACGCTGGTCTTCATCACCGCGTTGTTGAACAGGTTGCCCTTCAGCACGACGAAGCCAGCGTCCTCCATCATCGGCTTCTCGATGGGGAAGATCACATCCGCATCGTCGCTCCGGGTCGCGCGGCAATTGTCGCCCATCGTGCGGCCGTTGACCGTCAGCGCATCCTCGTGGATCAGCTTGCGCTTCATCAACTCGTTGACGACGGCGGGCACGCCGCCGGCGCGGTGGAATTCTTCACCCAGATATTTGCCGGCCGGCTGCATGTTGACCAGCAGCGGCACCTTGTGGCCGACCGTCTCCCAATCCTCGATGTCGAGCTTGACGCCGACATGGCGGGCGATGGCGTTGATGTGGATGGTGGCGTTGGTCGAGCCGCCGATGGCGGAATTGACCACGATCGAGTTCTCCAGCGCCTGACGGGTGATGATGTCGGAGGGCTTCAGATCCTCCCACACCATCTCGACGATGCGCTTGCCGGTCTCATAGGCGATCTGGCCGCGCTCGCGGTGCGGCGCGGGGATGGCGGCGCAGCCGGGCAGGCTCATGCCGAGCGCTTCCGCCAGCGCGTTCATGGTCGAGGCCGTGCCCATGGTGTTGCAATGGCCGACCGAGGGCGCGGAGGAGGTGACGATCTCCATGAATTCTTCGTAGTTGATCTTGCCGGCGCTCAGTTCCTCGCGCGCCTTCCACACCACGGTGCCCGAGCCGGTGCGCTCGCCGTGATGCCAGCCGTTGTTCATCGGCCCGCCCGACAGCACGATCGCCGGCAGGTTGACGGTGGCCGCCGCCATGATGCAGGCCGGCGTCGTTTTGTCGCAGCCGGTCGTCAGCACGACGCCGTCGATGAAATAGCCGTACAGCGTCTCGACCAGGCCGAGATAGGCGAGGTTGCGGTCGAGCGCGGCGGTCGGCCGCTTGCCCGTCTCCTGAATCGGATGGACGGGAAATTCGAACGGCACGCCGCCGGCCGCCAGAATGCCGTCGCGCACCCGCTTGGCGAGTTCGATGTGGTGCCGGTTGCAGGGGCTGAGGTCCGAGCCGGTCTGGGCGATGCCGATGATCGGCTTGCCCGAGCGCAATTCGCCCGGCGTCAGGCCGAAATTGAGGTAGCGCTCGATATAAAGCGCGGTCATGCCGGGGTTCTCGGGGTTGTCGAACCAGAGTTTGGAGCGCAGTTTGCGAGACTTGTCCTGCGTCGCGCCGCCCGTCGTGCTCATGGTCTGTCCTCCGCTGACGCCCCCACCGGGCTTGTCGCCACGGAATAAGCGCGCGGCGGGGCGGGCGCAAGGGCGACGGCCGGCGCCGTTCGCGGACAGCCCTCGACAGCCGCCGGTCGCCGCCGTAAATGCGCGCGGGACGCGCGTGCGTAGGGCGAAGGCGGCGAGGGTGATGGGGATCGGCGAAAAGTCGCGCGGACGAGGCGGCGCGTGATCATCGCCATCGACGGCCCGGCGGCCTCGGGCAAGGGCACGATCGCGCGCCGGCTGGCGACGCATTACCGGCTGCCGCATCTCGACACCGGCCTGCTTTATCGCGCCACGGCGGCGAGCCTGCTGCAAGCCGACAAGGATTTGCGCGACGTCGAAGCCGCCGTCGCGGCCGCGCGCGGGCTTGGCCTGACCGAATTCGACGAAGAGATGCTGCGCGGCGCGCATATAGGCGAGGCGGCTTCGGTGGTCGCCGCGATGCCGCAGGTGCGGGCGGCGTTGATCAAGGCGCAGCGCGATTTCGCCGGCCGGCCGGGCGGCGCGGTGCTCGACGGGCGCGACATCGGCACCGTGATCTGCCCCAACGCCGATGTGAAGATATTCGTCACCGCCAGCCCGGCGGCGCGTGCGCAACGGCGGGCGCTGGAGCTGATGCGGCGCGGCGAGAAGATCGACTACGCCTCCGTGCTCGCCGACATCGCCCGGCGCGACGCGCGCGACGCGGAGCGGGCGGAGGCGCCGATGCGCGCCGCCGAGGACGCGGTGACGCTGGACACCACCCGGCTCGACATCGACGCCTCGCTCGCGCGCGCCGTCGCCATCGTCGAAGCCCAAGTCAAAGGCTAACGCCCGGGCGGCGTGCGCGCCGGCCGCCCGAGCCGTTCGCGCTTACGCCGAGGCCGCCCGGGTCTCCCGGACGATGGGATAAGCGGCGGCGAGCCGCTCGTGGGTGGCGCGCAGCCGCGCGATCGCCCCGTCGATCTCGGCCCGCTGCCGTTCCAGATGATCGATCTGGGTGACGATCTGCTGCGGCTTCAACTTGCCTTCGAAATCGTCGGTCGTCTCGTAATTCCCGATCAGATCATGAATTTCGGTCAGAGTGAAGCCGAGTTGCTTGCCCTTCATGATCATCTGCATCCGCAACCGGTCCGTTGCGGAATAGAGACGGGAGTTGCCCTCGCGGCGCGGCTTCAACAACTTGCGGTCCTCGTAAAAGCGCAGCGTGCGCAGACTGACGTTGAACTCAGCCGCCATCTCGCCGATCGTTGATTCCCGTTTGCCGTTATTGACCGCCGCTTCGGAATGAACCTCCGGCTCAATCCGGGTTGCATGCAAATTACCTAAAGTCGCCATCGCCCAGTCTCCCTTTGACCTTTGTGTCCCCTAAGGTTCTTGAGCCTCCGGCCCCCCGAAAGCTCGCCGCCGCCGTTACGGATAGCGCGTTCGCGCGGTCATTGCAACTTTAACGAGTATACAACCGTATTTGCGTCACGACGGAAGGCTGGGCATTGACCCGTTTCGGGACAGCTTAACGATTTGTTCACCACAAACTCGGAAACATCGGTGCGCGAACGCGAGGGTCGCGTGCGACGGGCGGGCATATGAAAACGGCATCGGCGTGGGACGGGCGCGCGGGCGAGCGATCGGCGCACAAAATCGCTGAAAAGATGGCGAAAAACGCCGGTGTCGACTTCGACGATTGGATCGCCGAAGCCGTCGCCGAATATGCCGAGGACCTTGGCGTCGCGCCGGAGGATCTCGACGAGCGCGAGCGTCTGGAAGCCATCGAGGAGCGCGTCGACCGCCTCGCGCGGGCGCCCGCGGCGCCGTCGCGTCGCGACGCTGAGGAGGACGATTTTCGCCCCTCGCGACGCCCCACAACCGGTTCGCGGCCCGCGAATCACCGCGAATCACCCCCGCGCCGAAGCGAATCACGTCGCGCCGAGGAGCCGCGCCGGCCGCAGCGCCGCGTCGATTACGTAGAGGAAGCCGGAACCGGCCGGCTCGAACAGGCGATCCGGCGGATCGAGCAGCGCGCCGCCCGCAACGAAACGCGCACCGCACGGGCGCTGGAATCGATGACCGGGCTGGTGGAGACGCGCGGCGGCGAACGCGGCCGGCTCGACGCGGCGATCGCCGAGATCGAACAACGCGCCGCGCGCAACGAGGAACTGACCGCGCGGGCGCTGGAATCGCTGACCGGACTGGTGGAGACGCGCGGCGGCGAGCGCGGCCGGCTCGACGAGGCGATCGCCGAGATCGAACAACGCGCCGCCCGCAACGAGGAGCGCACCGCCGCCGCGCTGGAATCGCTGTCCAGCCTGGTGCAGGCCAGCGGCGGCGAGCGCGAGCAGTTGCAGGAGGCGATCGCCAAGATCGAGGCGCGCACCGAGAAGACGGCTGCCCGCACCGCCGCCGCGCTGGAAAAGGCGTCGAGCCTGGTCGCCAACCGCGGCCGCGAGCGCGAGCGGCTGGAAGCGGCAATCGCCCGCGTCGGCCAGCGCGCCGAGCAGGCCGAGGCGCGCGCCGCCCACGCGCTCGAATCGATGAACTCGCTCGCCCAGACCCCGCCGCCGCCGCGCGAAGACCCGCTGGCGTCGCGGTTCGAGCAGCTTTCCCGCCGCGCCGCGCGCACCCCCGAACCGGCTGTTAGCGAAGACGACGAGGCCTTCCGGCTCGTCGCCGAGCGGCTGGCGCGCCGGCGCGGCAAGCGCCCGGAAGACACGGCGCCCGCTGCGCCGCCGGCGCCGCCCGAGAAGCCCGCGCCGACGCTCGACGCCAGCGTCGGCGAGATGCAGCGCGAATTGCGCCGGCTCGCCGACAAGGTCGAGACGCTGAGCGCCCCGCCGCAGGAGAAGGACAGCGCCGCCGACCGGCTGGAGCGGCGCATCGCCGATCTCGCCGCGCGGATGGAGACATTGGGCGCGCCCGCGCCGGTGGAATTCGAACAGGCGATGAAAAGCCTCAAGGAGGCGCGCGGC
>JAGWRL010000034.1 GCA_028876585.1 Pseudomonadota bacterium
CGCCGCGCGCGCCGGCGAGCCGTTGCGGGTGCTCGATTTCGGCGTCGGCTCGGGCGCGATTCTGGCGGCGCTGCTGGGGGAATGGCCGCACGCCAGCGGGCTCGGCGTCGACGCCAGCGCGGCGGCGGCCGCTGTGGCGGCGGCGAATTTCGCCGCGCTGGGGCTGGCTGAGCGGGCGCATACTCGGGTCGGGCGCTGGGACGACGGGCTCGACGGCGCCTTCGACGTGATCGTCTCCAACCCGCCTTACATCCCGAGCGCCGACATCGCCGCTCTGGCGCGCGACGTGCGCGAGCACGATCCACGGCTGGCGCTCGACGGCGGGGCCGACGGGCTCGACGCCTATCGCGCTTTGGCGCCGGCGATCGCCCGCCGGCTCGCGCCGGGCGGGGCGTTCTTCCTGGAGATCGGCGTCGGGCAGGGCGACGACGTCGCGGCGCTGCTGGCGGGCGCGGGCCTGGCGGTTGCAACGCGGCGGCGCGACCTCGGCGGCGTCGAGCGCGTGCTCGGCGGCACTTGCGCGGAAACGCGGCTCGGGGAAGACTGAGGCCGCCTCCACCAAAGGTTCGCGCGTGACCGACGATTCGCAAGACCAACCGCAGGGCGATCTGACCGTGCGCCTGATCGCCATGCCCGCCGACACCAACGCCAACGGCGATATTTTCGGCGGCTGGGTGCTGAGCCAGATGGATCAGGCCGGCGGCATCGCGGCGGTCGAGCGGGCGCAGGGGCGGGTGGTGACGATCGCGGTCGACGCGATGACCTTCATCCGCCCGGTCAAGGTCGGCGACGTGCTGTGCGTCTACACCCGCGTCGGCCATGTCGGCCGCACCTCGATGAAAATCCACATCGAGGCTTGGGCGCGGCGGTTCCGCAGCCATCTGCGCGAGAAGGTGACGGTGGCGACCTTCACCTTCGTCGCCATCGACGACGAGGGCCGCCCGCGCCCGGCGCCGCCGGGCTGAACGCGCGGTCGACGCCGGCCTCGCGCCGGGCCATACTCTCCCGCAAAGCGCCTTGAGGGGGAAGCCACTGGCCAGCGACATGACCGCGCAATCCGTCGATCAGTCCGTCGCCCTGCAGCGCAGGATCGCCGAACTCGAAGGCCAGTTGGCGGCGCGCACGCGCGAACTGAGCGAGGCGCAGGCGCGCGAGGCCGCCAAGACCCGCGACTTCGAGGAAGCGCTGGCGCAGCAGACCGCGACCGCGCAGGTGCTGAAGGCGATCAGCCGCTCGGCGTTCGATTTGCAGGCGGTGTTTGACGCTCTGCTCGCCTCGGCGGTCGATCTGGTCGGCGGGATCGGCGGCGCGATCGCGCTGCGCGAGGGCGACGAGCTTCGGTTCCAGGCGGGCGCGAACCCGGGCGGCGTCTGGCCGACCGACTTCGTCGGCCGCGTCATCCCGATCGACAGAACGTCGGCGGCGGGCCGCGCCGCTGGCTCGGGCCGGCTCGAATACATCCCCGACGCCGACCTCGACCCGGAATTTCACCGCGTCGCCAGCGGCGCCTGGGGCCAAAGCTATCTCGGCGCGCCGCTGGTGCGCGACGGCCGCGTCGAGGGCGCGCTGACGATCATATCGGCGCGCCGGAACGCGTTCACGCAGCGCCACATCGACCTGGTGCAGACGTTTGCCGATCAGGCCCTCATCGCCATTGAAAACACGCGTCTGTTCAACGAAGTGCAGGCGCGCACGCGCGATCTCGCGGATGCGCTGGCGCAGCAGACCGCGACGGCCGAAGTGCTGAAGGTGATCAGCCGCTCGGCGTTCGATCTCGACGCCGTGTTGAACAGCCTGACCAGATCGGCGGTCGAGCTGTGCGATTCGACCCTGGGCGTGATTTCGCTCTACCGGGACGGCAAGCTCGTATTCCTCGCGCAATTTGGTTGCTCGCCGGAATTCGCCGATTTCCTGTGGCGCCACCCGATCACGCCGGACCGCAAGACGGTCGCGGGACGCGCCGCCCTGTCGCTGCGCGTCGAGCAGGTGGCCGACGTCACATTGGATGCGGACTATGATTATCAGGGCGGCGAAACGATCGGGAACTATCGTTCGGGCATGGCGGCGCCGTTGACGCGCGACGGCAAACTCGAAGGCGTGTTCAATTTGATGCGCCGCGAGCCGGGGCTGTACACGAACCGTCAGGTCGAACTCGTGCAGACCTTCGCCGATCAGGCGGTGATCGCCATCGAGAACGTGCGCCTGTTCGAGGAGGTGCAGACGCGCACGCGCGATCTCTCCGAGGCGCTGGCGCAGCAGACCGCGACGGCGGATGTGCTGAAGGTGATCAGCAGTTCGGCGTTCAATCTCCAGCCGGTCTTCGATGCGATGGCCGAGAACGCCGTTCGGCTTTGCGAGGCCGAAAGAGCAGTGATCTTTCAGTTCGACGGCAATCTCTTGCACGCTGTCGCGACGCACAACGTCGGCCCTGAACTCCGGCAATTCCTGGATCAAAATCCGATCGTCCCCGGGCGGACGAGCATCTCGGCCCGCGCCGCCTTGCACAAGCGGACGGTTCAAATCGCCGATGCGCAATCGGATCCTGACTACAGCTATGCCGCGCGCGACGTCGACTTGATCCGGGCCATCGCGGCGATCCCAATGCTGAAGGGCGACCAGCTCGTCGGGACGATCACCATTTACAAGCTCGAAGCCACGCCCTTTACCGACAAGCACATTAGGCTCGTAGAGACATTCGCCGAGCAGGCGGTGATCGCGATCGAGAACGTGCGGCTGTTCGAGGAGGTGCAGGCGCGCACGCGCGATCTCACCGAGGCGCTGCAACAGCAGACCGCGACGGCGGACGTGCTGAAGGTGATCAGCCGCTCGGCGTTCGATTTGCAGGCCGTGCTGGACACTCTCGTTCGATCGGCGGTTGAATTGTGTGGCGCCTTTCGCGGCTCGATGTTTCTTCGCGACGGCGATCTGTTTCGTTTTCGAGCCAACTTCAGCGCAACGCCACACCTCGAATGGATCGCTTATCTCAAGGAGCACCCGCATCGGGCGGGGCGCGGCTCCACGGTCGGACGCGCCATCACGGCGGGCGTAACGGTCTGCGTTCCCGACCTGCTGGACGATCCAGAAATTGAATATCCCGGCACGTCACTCGCGAAAATCCGCGCGGTGCTGGCGGTGCCGATGCTGCGGGAGGGCAGGGTCGAGGGCGTCATGGGGCTGTCGCGGACCACGCCCGGCGCTTTCTCCGCGCGGCAGGTCGAACTCGTCGAGACCTTCGCCGATCAGGCCGTCATCGCGATCGAGAACGCGCGGCTGTTCGACGAGGTGCAGGCGCGCACGCGCGAACTTTCCGAAGCCCTGGTGCACCAGACCGCCACCGCCAACATCCTGAAGGTCATCGCCGCTTCGCCGACAAACGTCGCGCCGGTGTTGCAGGCGATCGCCGAGAGCGCATGCGAGGTTTGCGGCGCCTATGACGCCGTCGTCGCTCTGCGCGAGGGCGACTTCCTGCGCTTCAGCGCGCACCATGGCCCCATCCCCCTCGGCATCGAGAGATGGCCGCTCAACCGCCGCTTTGTCAACGGACGCGCCGTGCTCGATCGCACGCCCGTCCATGTGCCCGATCTGCAACTCGCCGGCGACGAATTTCCGGAAGGCCGGGAAATGGCGTTGCGCATGGGCTTTCGCACCAACCTGGCCGTGCCGT
This sequence comes from Pseudomonadota bacterium, assembly GCA_028876585.1. Next base: position 3,665 of record JAGWRL010000034.1, read on the forward strand.
TGTTGCGCGAGGGCGAAAGCGTCGGCGCGATCGGGGTGCGCCGTATGGAGGCGCAACCCTTCTCCGACAAGCAGATCGAAGTGCTGCAAAGCTTCGCCGATCAGGCGGTGATCGCGATCCACAACGTCCGCCTGTTCGACGAAGTGCAAGCCAAGACCCGCGACCTTGAAGAATCGCTGCAACAGCAGACCGCGACCGCAGAGGTGCTGAAGGTGATCAGCCGCTCGGCGTTCGATCTCGACGCGATCTTCCAGACGCTGGTCACCACGGCGGTCGATCTGTGCAAGGCGTCCTCGGGGACGCTGTGCGTCCTCGACGGCGCCGTCTATCGCTATCGCGGCATGGCCGGCCCCGAGGCGACGCCGGCGCTCCAGAGCTATCTCGAAGCGCATCCGCTCGCCACGCCGACCCGCGCCACCGCGGCCGGGCGCGCCATTCTATCGCGGCAGGTCGAGCAGATCGCGGACGTGTTGCAGGAACCGGATTACGCCGTGCCGTTCGCCGCCCAGGGCAGCTCGGCGCGCGCGCTGCTCGCCGTGCCGCTGCTCGGCAAGGCGGAGGTGCAGGGCGCGATCGTGGTGGCGCGCGCCGAGCCCGGCGCCTTCCCGCCGCGCCATGTCGAAATCCTGCGCACCTTCGCCGATCAGGCGGTGATCGCGATCGAGAATTCGCGGCTGTTCGCGCAGGTGCAGGCGCGCACGCGCGAGTTGGAGCAATCGCTCGACGATCTGCGCCGGACGCAGGACCGGCTCGTGCAGTCGGAAAAGCTCGCTTCGCTCGGCCAACTCACCGCCGGCATCGCCCATGAGATCAAGAACCCGCTTAATTTCGTCAACAATTTCTCCAGCCTGTCGCGCGACCTGCTAATTGAGCTAAGCGAACTGCTGGCCAAGGCGAAGCTGGCCGAGGACGAGCGCAAGGAGGGCGGCGAACTGATCGGCATGATCGGGTCCAATCTCGACAAGGTGGTCAGCCACGGCAAGCGCGCGGATTCGATCGTCAAGAACATGCTGCTGCATTCGCGCGAGGGATCGGGCGAGCGGTCGAGCGTCAACGTCAATGCGATGGTCGAGGAGGCGCTCAATCTCGCCTATCACGGCGCGCGCGCGGAGAAGCCCGGCTTCAACGTCACCATCGCCCGATCGCTCGACGCGCGGGCCGGCCTCGCCGACCTTTATCACCAGGAAATGACGCGCGTATTGTTGAACTTGATTTCCAACGGCTTCTACGCGACGAGCAAGCGCATGCAGAGCGAGCCCGGCGCCTATGAGCCGACGCTTGCCGTCTCGACGCGCGATCTGGGCGACCAAGTGGAGATTTGCTTGCGCGACAACGGGACCGGCATTTCCGAGGAGGTGAAGGCGAAGATGTTCAATCCGTTCTTCACCACCAAACCGGCCGGCGAGGGCACCGGGCTCGGGCTGTCGCTCAGCCACGACATCGTCGTCAAACAACACGGCGGGACGATCGACGTCGCCAGCGAACCCGGCGCCTACACGCAATTCACGATCCGGCTGCCGCGCGGGGGGAAGGCGGCATGAGCGCGCTGATTCTGGTGGTCGACGACGAGCCCGACGTCGCCGAACTGTTTCGCCAGCAATTCCGCAAGGAATTGCGCGAGGCGCGGTTCCAGATGGATTTCGCGCAGAGCGCGCCGGAGGCTTTGGCTCGCGTCGACGCCGCCAAAGCCGCCGAGTTGATCCTCATTCTGTCCGACATCAACATGCCCGGCATGAGCGGGCTGGAAATGCTGCCGCGCGCGCGCGCCGCCCGGCCGGACGTGCCCGTCATCATGATCACCGCCTATGGCGACGCCGACACCAGGCGCAAGGCGATCGAGGGCGGCGCGGCGGGGCTGCTGACCAAGCCGATCGATTTCCCCGAGCTGCGGGCGGAAATCCAGCATCGCCTGGTCGAAGCGGGTTCGGCATGACCGCCAAGATCCTGGTCGTCGACGACGAGCCCGATCTGGAAGACCTGGTCCGGCAGAAATTCCGCCGGCAGATTCGCGACGGCTCGATCGCCTTCGGCTTCGCGCGCGACGGCGTCGAGGCGCTGGCGTTCCTGGAGGACAACCGCGATTTCGACATGGTGGTGTCCGACATCAACATGCCGCGCATGGACGGGTTGACGCTGCTCGCCAGATTGCAGGACGAGGCGACCAAATTCTCCACCGTGATCGTCTCCGCCTATGGCGACATGGCCAACATCCGCACCGCGATGAACCGCGGCGCGTTCGATTTCCTCACCAAGCCGATCGACTTCGCCGATTTCGAGACCACGATCGCCAAGACCATCGGCCATGTCGCGGCGTTGCGCGAGGCGCGCGCGCGGATGGCCGAGGCGGAGCGGGCGCACGCCTCGCTGTCGCGCTATTTCTCGCCCAATCTCGCCCGCACGCTGGCGGCGGACGAGAACGCGCTCGCCCCCGGCGGCGCGCGGCGCGAGATCGCGACGCTGTTCACCGACATCGCCGGCTTCACGCCCTTGGTCGAGTCGCTCGATCCGGGCCTGCTGACCAGCCTGCTCAGCGGCTATCTCGAAGCGATGACCGAGATCGTGTTCGCGCACGAGGGGACGGTGGCCAAGATCATCGGCGACGCGATTCACGCTCTGTTCGGCGCGCCCGGCGAGCAGCCCGACGCGGCGCGGCGGGCGATCGCCTGCGCGCGGGCGCTCGACGCGCGCGCGCAAGACTTTCGCGAGGAATGGCGCGCGCGCGGCGTCGCGCTGGGCGTCACCCGCATCGGCGTGCACGCCGGGCCGGCGATCGTCGGCAATTTCGGCGGCGGGCGGTTTTTCGACTACACCGCCTATGGCGACACGATCAACGCCGCGGCGCGGCTGGAGGCGGTCAACAAGCAACTCGGCACCCGCATCTGCGTCAGCGCGGAGGCGGCGGAGCGCGCCGGCGATTTTTGCGGCCGCCCGGTCGGCGATCTCGTGCTGCGCGGCCGGCTCGCGCCGATGCGCGCCTATGAGCCGCTGGCGCCGGCGGAGGAGGCCGCCGCCTATCTCGACGCCTTCGCCAAGCTCGAAGCGCGCGACAGCGCGGCGGTCGCCGCCTTCGCCGGGCTGATCAGCGCCCGACCTGACGACGCGCTGGCGCAATATCACCTGAAGCGCCTGCTCAATGGCGGAATGGGGACGCGGATCGAGACGGCGTGACGCCGTTGCGTCGTCGCGCGTTCTGTGGTCAAGGGGCGCGCGCATTCAGGCACGGAGCGAAATGAACGCGGCTACTCCCCCCGACCCCACGTTCGTGCGCAATTCGCGCGACGCCGACGTGCCGGCGATGCTCGCCATCTACCTGCATCACATCCGCAAAGGGGTCGACCCGCGCCTGCACGGCGACATCGAGACGCCCGACGCCGACGACATCAAGCGGCGCCGCAAATCCATGCTGCGGCGCAAGATGCCCCATATCGTCGCCGAGCGCGGCGGCGTGGTCCTGGGCTACGCCTACGCCGTGCCGTTCCGCAAACGCCCGGCCTACCGCTACACCATCAAGCACTCGATCTATATTCATCAGGACCAGTTGCGCCGGGGTCTCGGCCAGCGACTGATGGAGGCGCTGATCGACGCCTGCGCCGCGGCCGGCTTCCGGCAGATGATCGGCTATATCGACGCGGCGAACGCGCCCTCGCTCGCCCTGCATGAGAAATTCGGCTTCCGCAGGGTGGGCTTCCTGCCGCAGGTCGGTTTCAAATTCGGCCAGTGGACCGACACCGTCATGGTGCAGCGCTCGCTCGGCCTCGGCGGCACGCAGCCGCCCGATCCGTAGGCGCGCTCCGGCGCATCCGGCGCTTTTTTCGAGCGAGAAAGCAAATCACGGCTTGCGCGGTCGCTCCGCCTCGACGATCGCCGCTTCGTGATACCACGCGCCGCCGCAGGCGTAAGTCGACGCCTCGAATTCTAGCGGCGTTTGTTTGCCGTTTGCTTGTAATCCCCGCAATTTCAGCGGATTGCGCCCCCTGGGCAGAAATTGCAAAATCTGCGCCGTTTCGCGTCGGATTTGTGAATTCATGGGTCCGTTTCCTTCGATTCTGGCCCCCCGGAGTGGTCCGGACGTAAATTCTAGCACCAAAATTCGCATTTTTCCGTTCACGAGGGGGTGAAAGTGCGTTTTGCCGAATATTTTCGCACGACTGCATTCTTGGGCAGATGACGCAGCCGCAACATTCGTTTTGCTTTGCAGCGTAAAACCGGCGTTTCCCCGCCCCGTTTCGCGCTCGCGGGATGGCACGGCTCATGCTACGGGCCGCTCGATCCGGGGGCGACCTGGTTCCGGCGGCGAGGCGAATATCGCCAGTCGGGCGTTATCAACTTTCGAGAGCACGCGATGACGAAGTACAAGTTGGAATATATCTGGCTCGACGGCTATGCGCCGACGCCGAACCTGCGCGGCAAGACGCAGATCAAGGAATTCGACGCCTTCCCGAAGCTGGAGCAGCTGCCGCTTTGGGGCTTCGACGGCTCCTCCACCCAGCAGGCCGAGGGCCATTCCTCCGATTGCGTGCTGAAGCCGGTCGCGGTCTATCCCGACGGCGCCCGCGTCAACGGCGCGCTGGTGATGTGCGAAGTGATGATGCCCGACGGCAAGACCCCGCACGCCTCCAACAAGCGCGCCACGGTGCTCGATGATTCCGGCGCCTGGTTCGGCTTCGAGCAGGAATATTTCTTCTACAAGGACGGCCGCCCGCTCGGCTTCCCCGCCGAGGGCTATCCCGCGCCGCAGGGCCCCTATTACACCGGCGTCGGCTACAAGAACGTCGGCTCGGTCGCGCGCGAGATCGTCGAGAAGCACCTCGACCTGTGCCTCGCCGCCGGCATCAACCATGAGGGCATCAACGCCGAAGTGGCGAAGGGCCAGTGGGAATTCCAGATCTTCGGCAAGGGCTCCAAGACGGCCGCCGACCAGATGTGGATGGCGCGCTACCTGATGATGCGGCTGTGCGAGAGCTATGGCGTCGACATCGAATGGCATTGCAAGCCGCTCGGCGACACCGACTGGAACGGTTCGGGCATGCACTGCAATTTCTCGACC
>JAGWRL010000035.1 GCA_028876585.1 Pseudomonadota bacterium
CAAGTCTCGAAGGCGTTTCGCGCCATTCGCATCGCCACCGAGCTCGATCTCGTCGTCGCGCCGAACGAGGCGGTCGGCGTGCTCGGGCCGAACGGTGCGGGCAAGACGACCCTTCTTGGCCTCATCACTGGCGCGCTGGCGCTCGACGCCGGCGCGGTCGCCTTCTTCGGCCGCGATGTGTCGCGCCTGCCGACGGAGGAGCGTTGCCGCATCGGCATTGCGCGCGCCTATCAGGTGCCGCAGCCGTTCGGCGATATGACGGTGTTCGAGAATCTGATGGTCGGCGCCGCGTTCGGCGGCCGCGCCACGCTGGCGCGCGCGCGCGAAAAATCGCTGCAACTGCTGGAGGAGTGCGGCCTTGGCAACCACGCCAACACGCCGGCCGGGCGGTTGACGCTGCTCAACCGCAAGCGGCTGGAGCTCGCCCGCGCGCTCGCCACCGACCCGAAATTGTTGTTGCTCGACGAGATCGCCGGCGGCTTGAGCCAGCCTGAATGCGAGGATTTGGTTGGACTGGTCAAGCGCGTGCACGCCTCGGGCGTGACGATTGTCTGGATCGAGCATGTGCTGCACGCGCTGATGTCGGTGGTGTCTAGGGCGCTGGTGCTGTATCAGGGAAAGTTCATCGCCGACGGGCCGCCGCAGGAGGTGATCCGCGATCCCAAAGTCGCCGAGATTTATATGGGGATCGAGGCCGATGCCTGAGGCGCCTTTGCTCGCGGTGCGGGCGCTCGAAGCGTTCTACGGCGATTTTCAGGCGCTGTACGGCGTCGATATCGAAGTCGGGCGCGGCCGCATCGTCGCCGTGATCGGCGCCAACGGCGCGGGCAAGAGCACGCTGCTCAACACTTTGGTTGGTCTCAATTCCGCGCCGCGCGAGGCGATCCGCTTCGACGGCGAGGCGATCGGCGGCCTCGCGCCGCACGCCATCGTCAAGCGAGGCCTGGCGCTGGTGCCGGAGGGGCGGCGGTTGTTTGCCTCGCTCAGCGTCGAGGAGAACCTCATCATCGGCGGCCAGGTCGGGCGGCCCGGCGAATGGACGCTGGCGCGCGTCTACGAGGCGTTCCCGATCCTCAAGGAGCGCCGCCAGCAAGCTTCGATGTCGCTGTCGGGCGGGCAGCAGCAGATGGTGGCGATCGGCCGCGCGCTGATGTCCAACCCGACGCTGTTGCTGTGCGACGAACTGAGCCTCGGGCTGGCGCCGATCGTGGTGAAAGAGATTTACGGCTATCTGCGCGCGGTGGTGGCCGGCGGCGTCTCGGCGATTATCGTCGAACAGGACATCAGTCAGGCGCTGAAGATCGCCGATCACGTCTATTGCATGCTCGAAGGCCGCGTCGCCTTGAGCGGGCCGGCCGCCGCGCTGACGCGCGAGGCGATCGGCGCCGCCTATTTCGGGGTTTGAGCGCATGGGGGATCTCGCCAACGCGGTCGTGCAGGGGGTGATGGTCGGCGGCCTCTACGCGATGTTCGCGATCGGGCTGGCGCTGATCTTCGGCGTGATGAAGCTGGTCAATATCGCGCATGGCGATCTGATCGTGCTGGCCGCCTATATCGGGCTGGTGACGACGCAGACGCTGGGGCTGAACCCGCTGGCGGCGCTGGTGGTGGTGATCCCGATCATGGCGGCAGTGGGCTATGGCCTTCAACGCGGCCTGTTCAACCACACGATGGGCGGCGATCTGATGCCGCCGTTGTTGGTGTCGTTCGGCCTGTCGGTGATCATGCAGAACGGTTTTCTCGCGCTGTTCTCGGCCGACAACAGGCGGCTGCACGCGGGCGCGCTGGAGGTGGCGAGCGTCCGGTTGACCGACGCGATCAGCATCGGCGTGCTACCGCTGATGCAACTCGTGCTGGCGATCCTCGTCATCGCGGCGCTGCAACTGCTGCTCTACCGCACGAGCCTTGGCCGCGCGTTCCGCGCCGTCTCCGACGATCCGCGCGTGGCGCAACTGATGGGGCTCGACAACAAACATGTGTTCGGGCTGGCGATGGCGCTGTCGCTCGCCATCGTTGGGCTGGCCGGCGTGCTGCTGGCGATCCGCGCCAATTTCGATCCCGCCACCGGGCCGACGCGGCTGATCTTTGGCTTCGAGGCGGTGATCATCGGCGGATTGTCGAGCTTCTGGGGCACGCTGGCGGGCGGGATCATTCTGGGCGTGGTGCAGAGCGTCGCCTCGACGATTGATCCCGGTTTGCAGGTGCTGGCGGGCCATATCGCGTTTCTGATCGTGCTGGCGGTGCGCCCGCACGGCCTGTTTGGGAGGCCGGCGTGAGCGGGTTCGTCGTCAGCCGCGCTTCGCGCGCGACCTGGATCGCCGGGGTGTTTTTCCTCGCCGCCGCCATCGCGGCCGCCAGCGCGCCCGCCTGGGCGAGCAGCGATACGCTGCGGCTGCTGATCGAGGTGTTTCTCTATGTCGCGCTCGCCTGCCTGTGGAATTTTCTGGCGGGCTACGCCGGGTTGGTCTCGGTCGGGCAGCAGGCCTATGTCGGGCTTGGCGGCTACGCCTTGTTTGCGCTGGCGGCGAAGGCGGGCGTCGCGCCGCTTTACACCTTGCCGTTGATTGGGCTGGGCGCGGCGCTGATCTCGGCGCCGATCGCGCTGTTGCTGTTCCGCCTGCGCGGCGCCTATTTCGCGATCACCTCGTGGGTGGTGGCGGAGGTGTTTCGCCTCGGCGCGGTGCTGATCGTGCCGCTCGGCGGGGGCTCCGGCATGAGCCTGCCGGTGCAGGCGGCCAAGACCTTGGGGCGCACGCCGCACGACCGTTTCGTCGCCGTCTATGTCACGTCGCTGGTCCTGCTCGCGCTCGTGCTGGCGATGATCTTCTTCACCTTGCGCTCGCGGCTCGGCCTGGCGCTGACCGCGATCCGCGACAACGAACTGGCCGCGCGCGCCAACGGCGTCAATGTCGATCGCGCCAAGCTGACGGTCTATGTCGCCTCGGCCGGCGGCACGGCGATGATCGGCGCGGTGACGTTCCTGCAACGGCTGCGCATTTCGCCCGACAGCGGCTTCAGCGTCAATGATTGGACGGCGCTGGTGATCTTCATGGTGGTGATTGGCGGCATCGGCACGTTCGAGGGGCCGATCCTCGGCGCGTTGATCTATTTCGCCTTGCGCGAGACGCTGTCGCAGCTCGGGCCTTATTATCTGATGATCCTGGGCGCGGTGGCGATCGCGATCATGCTGTTCGAGCCGCGCGGGTTGTGGGGGGCTTTGCGCGCCCGCACCGGGCTGCAATTCCTGCCGCTGAGTTTTATCGTCAAGCGGCGGTGAGGCGACGAGTCTTGGACATCGAAGGTGTAGTCATTCCCGCGAAAGCGGGAATCCAGGGGGAACGCACGTCGTCCGGCTCCTGGGTCCCCGCTTTCGCGGGGACGACAGGCTACCTGCGATTCCAGCCTATCGCCGCGCGGCTCACAGATATTCGTCGTCGCCGGCGACGCCGGTGAAAATCTTGCGCAACTGCCGGAAGCGGCGCACGCCGTAGAGCAGCGTGTCCTCGCCGGCGCGGTGGCGCGTCGCGATCACGTCGCCGAACAGCACGGAATGGGTCGATTGATCGTGGATCGAGGCGAGCCGGCAATCGAACGAGGCGGCCGCGTCGATCAGCGCCGGCGCGCCGGATCTGAGCTTGTCCCATTGGCCGACCGCGAAACGGTCGCCGCCGCCCGCCATGCCGGCGAACACCTTGGCGACGCTCTCCTGGCGCTCGGTCAGCACGTTGACGCAGAAGCGGCCGGCGCGCAGGATTTTGTCGTGGCTCTGGCCGGATTTGTTGATGCAGACCAACAGCCGCGCCGGCGCCGCGCTGACCGAGGCGACGGCGGTCGCGGTCAGCCCGAAGCGCTCGCCCTCCACCTCCGTCGTGATGACGCAGACGGAGGAGACGTGTTGCGCGACGGCGGTGACATATTCCGCCGCCGGAACGGTGAGCAGATCGGCGAGGTCGGCGTCCATCGGCGCAGAGTTAAAGGATCGGCGTGCCGGGGTCCATGCCCAGCAGCACCCGGCCGTAAATCTCCGCGCCGGCGTCTTGCAGCAACAGGCCGTGCATCGTGGTCGCCTGCAGGTTGCGGAAATTGAGCTGGATCGCGCTTTTCGACGACAGTCCCGCCGCGCCGCCGATGGTCAGCAGCTTCTGCACCGCGTCGCGGCACAGTCTTGGCACGTAGGTGATGTCCATGCGGATGCGCGCGCGCAGCGCCAGCGGCATTTTCTCAGCCCGGCGGGCGTAAGCGTCGACGTCGTCGGCGGCGCGGTAGAAGATCAGCTCCGCCGCCTCGATCATCGAGGCCGCCTCGCCGACGGCGATCTGCAACGGCGTCCATTCGTGCGAGATATGCGCGGTGTACATCACCCGCTTGCCCGGCACGACCTTGAGGAAGTCCGCTAGCGCGCGCCGCGCCGCGCCGAGCGAGGAAGTGGCGATGAACATGCCGAGCGCCGGGCCGGCCTGGCACTTGAAGACGGTGGGCGCGGCCGGGTCGGCAAAGCCGGCGCTCTGGTTTTCCAGCAAAGCGGGCAGCGAGATGAAGCGATGCGCCGGCACGAGCGCGTCCTTCACCCGCACCGAGTTGGAGCCGGTGCCCTGCAGCCCCGCGACATGCCAGTCGTCGAGCCGTTCGATGTCGGCGTTCGGCACCGCGAAATCGCCCTCGTCGAGCTTATGGCCCGCCTCGTCGAACACTTCCGCGCCGAGCAGCAGCCAATGCGCGGCCGCGTTGCCGGAGGCGAACGGCCAGAAGCCGTTGAGCAGATAGGAGCCGTCGGCGCGGCGGATCGCCTTGCCGCGCGGCCCGATCACCGCTGCGACGGCGGCGATGTCGCCGGTGGTGTAAATCTCGCGCTGCGCCTGCTCGCTCATATGGCCGATGATGTAATCATGCGCGTGATAGACGCCGAGCACCCAGGCAGTCGCGCCGCAGCCCGTGGCGACGGTGGCGACGGCGTCGACATGGGCGCGCATCGACAGTTCCGAGCCGCCCCATTTGCGGGCGCGGAACAGGCCGAGCAGGCCGGTGTCGTGCAGAAGCTTGATGTTTTCGGGCGGAACCTTGCGGTCCCGCTCCGTCTCCAGGGCGCGCGCGGACAATTCGGGGACGATCGATTCGGCGATCGCTTTGACGTTGCGCTCGTCGATTGGCGGGTTCACGCGCAGGTTCATCACGGCTCCTCCCTCGCGCCGCATCTTGGGGCGCGCTAAATCGAACATCATTCAAGTTCGAGCGATTGTCAATACCGAATCGGTTTCGCGTTGCACTCGGTTTCGAACCGCGTTCGATCTTGACGCGGGCGCGGCGGCGGCGCAAGGCTGGCGGGTCGGAGGTCAAAACGATTGCTTCAGCCAAAATCGAAAGGGCGCGTGGCGCTGCGGCAGGAGCGCAACCGCGAGGCCTTAGTGCAGGCGGGCTACAGCGTGATGTCGGAGAAGGGCATCGACGCGGCGACCATGCAGGAGATCGCCGAGCGCGCCGACGTCGGCGCCGGCACGGTCTATTCCTATTTCAAGTCGAAGGACGAACTCGCCGTCTCCGTGATCGAACGGGTGATGCACGATCTCGCGGTGCGCATCGAGCAGGTCACCAACACCTTTGCCGATCCGGCGCAGGTCTACGCCTATGGCGTGCGGGCGGTGATCGAGGCGGCGACCGGCGACATCCGCTGGCGGCAATTGCTCAACCGGCCGGAGGTGATCGCCGAGGCGATGTTCCGCCGTCACGGGCCGTTCGCCATCCGCGATCTCGAAAACGCCGCCCGCGCCGGGCGCTTCACGCTGACCGACGCCCGGCTCAACTTCAAGATCGCCTGCTACGCCATCGTCGGGGCCAGTCTCGCGATCGTCCAGAACGAGTTTCCCACCGCCTCGATCGAGGCGGCGGTGGTGCGGCTGTTGTGCATGGCGGGCCTGTCCGAGGCGGACGCGGTCGAATTGGCGAGCCGGCCGCGCCCGCCGCTCGGCCCGGAAGCGGTGGTGACGCCTCAGCCTTGACGGCGCAGGAAGCGGGTGATCGTCACCTGCGCCCACACGCCGGCCTTGGCGAACGGATCGGCGCGGTTGAAACGCTCGACCGCGGCCCGGTCGGGCGCCTCGACGATCAACAGGCTGCCGATCATGGTCTCGCCGTCGTCGGCGACCAGCGGGCCGGACATGACCAGCGTGACGCCGTAATCGCCGGCGGTGGGCAGGAACGCCCGGTGCGCGGGATGGTGGGCGAGGCGGTTTTCGAGCCCGTTGGGGGAATCGAGGGCGTGGACGGCGAACAGCATGGGGCCTCGCGATGCGCGGAAGGAACGGCGCCAAGCGAGCGGCGATTCCGGCGCGCAAGTCAAGTGCGCGCGGCTTGACGCTCCGCCCATGGCGTTTTAGGGCCGTCGCGGGCGGCCGCACAAAAAACGCGCCGGTCCCTTACATGGGGCCTCGTCGCGGAACCCGCGTCGGCGAACGCCGGCCGCACAAGCGGAAATTGGGGGCATCGATGGCTGAGAGCAAATCGGACGCGCTGCGGTTGCAGATGATCAACGCGCAATTGCGCACCTGCGACATCAACGATCTCGACCTTCTCGCCGCCTTCGCCGCCGTGCCGCGCGAGGATTTCGTCGCGCCGGCGCAGCGCTCGCTAGCCTATGCCGACGGCGAAGTGGCCGCTGCGGGGCCGGCGGGCCGCAAAATGCTGAGCCCGCGCACGCTGGGTCTGCTGTTGAAAAGCGCGGCGCCGGTGAAGGGGGAGCGGGCGCTTGTGGTGGGCGACGGCGCCGGCTATGGCGCGGCGCTGCTCAACGCGCTCGGCCTCGACGTTGTTATGTTGGAGACGCAGGCGAGCGCCGCGCGGGCGGCCAATCCCGGCCCAGTGCGGATCGTCGAGGGGCCGCTGAACGCGCCGCCGCCGGGCGCCTTCGACGTCATCATCGTCAATGGCGCGTTCGAAGAGACGCCGCAGCGGCTGATCGCCGCGCTGGCCGAGGGCGGCCGGCTGGTGGGATTGCGCGCCGGATCGCCCGTCAAGCAGATCGTGCTGTTCGAGCGCGCGGGCGGCGGCGTCAGCGAACGGGCGCTCTATGACGCCAGCGGCGACGTGCTGCCCGGCTTCGCGCGCGCGGCCGCCTTCGCGCTGTGACGCGCGGCGACGCGGCGCAAAGTGTCTCATGTTTGCGACATGGCGGTGAATTTCACATCGGCGAAAGCGACCTTCGCGACGCCGAGGGTAGCCTGATGGTTAAGTTCGGCCTAAATGTTTATGGCTCTGAAGGGGCCGATTCGCGTCGAGTCGGGCGGCGGCAGCGTGGTGAAAACGGGCATGGGTGACGATAAGCGCAAATCGGCGCGCGAACGGACCTGGGCTTGCGGCGCGGGCGTGATCGCTCTCGCGTTGGCGACGGTTTCGGCGGCGAACGCGGAGACGATCGGCGGCGCGCTGATCAAATCCTATCTCAACAATCCCGACATCAACGCGCAGCGCGCGGCGGTGCGGGCGTCCGACGAGGGCGTTCCCGGCGCCAACGCCGGCTATCTGCCGACCGTGACGGCCAACGCCAACGCGGGCGTGAGCAGCGCTTTCAACCAGGACTCGAGCTTCGGGCTGCCCGCCAATATGACCACGTTGCCGCGCGGCTACGGCGTCACCGTGCAGGAAAATCTGTTTAACGGCAACAAGACGTACAACTCGGTGCGCAAGGCGGAATCGACCGTGCTCGGCGCGCGCGAGCAATTGCGCTACACCGAGCAGAACACGCTGCTGACCGCGCTCACGAACTACATGAACGTGATGCGCGACGCCGCGACGCTCGATCTCAACCGCAGCAACGTCGATGTGCTGAAGGAGCAGCTGCGCCAGACCAAGGACCGGTTCAATGTCGGCGAGGTGACGCGCACCGACGTGGCGCAGGCGGAAGCCGCGCTGGCGCAGGCGCAGTCGGGTTACCTCACGTCGCAATCGACCTTGCAGGCCTCGATCGCCAATTATCGCCAGGTGATCGGCGACGAACCGCACAGCCTCGCGCCGGTCACCCCCGTGTCGCGGCTGTTGCCGTCCACTTTGACGCAGGCGATCGCCATTTCGCAGGTCGAACATCCCGCCATCACCGCTTACCTGCATGGCGTCGACGTGGCCCTGCTCAACGTCAAGATCAGCGAAGCGGCCTTGTACCCGAGCGTGAACCTGCAAGGCTCGCTGACCAAATCGTTCGATCCTCAGGGCTTTCTCGGCGGCGCCAAGATACTCTCGGGCTCCCTGGTCGGCCAGATCAACATTCCCATTTACGACGGCGGCGCGAGCTTCGCCTCGATCCGGCAGGCCAAGGAGCAGTTGAGCCAGCAGGAACTGACGGCCGATTCGCAGCGCGACAAGGTGCGCGCCTCGGTGGTCGCGGCCTGGGGCGCGAACCAGAACGCGCTCGGCGTGCTGCGGGCGGCCAAGGCGCAGGTGCAGGCGGCGGAAGTCGCGCTCGCCGGCGTGCGCGAGGAGGCCAAGGTCGGCCAGCGCACGACCTTCGACGTGCTCACCGCGCAGCAGACGTTGTTGCAGGCGCGCACCGCGCTGGTCAACGCGCAGCACGATCAAGTCGTGGATTCCTATACGCTGCTGTCGAATATCGGCCGGCTTTCGGTCAAAGCGCTCGGCCTCAGCGTCGCCGAATACGATCCGCGCGTGCATTTCGACAAGGTCAAGTCCAAACAGTTCGGCGTGCGCACGCCCGACGGGCGCTGAGGCGTCAGGCGCGTCTTTTCGACGGTTGCCTCGCGCGCGGGCATGAGCGATTCTGGCCAGCGAAAGCCGAGCGAATCGGTTGGATTGCGACGGTCGCCGTCCGAGGCGGGGACGGGTGGAGGGTTGAATGAGCGTGGCCGCGTCGAGCAACGAAAACGCCGAGACCGAGGCGCTGCGGCGGGCGCAGCGGGCGCACGAGCCGTCGATGGAGGAAATCCTCGCCTCGATCCGCGCCATCATCGCCGACGACCGCGAACCTTCGCCGCCCAAGCCGCAGATCGTCTATTCCAGCGACGCGCCGCGCGCCGCGTCGGCGGCCGAACCGGTGCGCTTGCAGGCCGCGCCGGCGCCCGCGGAGCCGGAGCCCGCGCCTTCGCCGCCGACGCCGACGGTCGTATGGTCGCGCGAGGACGCCGAGGCGCCAGCGCCGGCCGAAGAGGCGCCGCTGGTGTCCGACGAGACGGAGAGCGCGGTCTCCGCCGCGTTCCAGTCGCTGACCGACAGCATGGCGGCGCATGGGCTGGAAATGGCCGGGCAGATGGCGCGCGAGATGCTGCGGCCGATGATCAAGAGCTGGCTCGACGAAAACCTGCCGGCGATGGTCGAGCGGCTGGTGCGCGCGGAAATCCAGCGCGTCGCGCGCGGCGGGCGCTAGCCGGCGCGCCTTTTCGCAGGCGCGCGGGGCGAGGCGGCGTCACCCCTCGAACTTGTTGTTCTTGGGGAAGCCCTTGGGCGGCAGGCGGCCGGCTTCGGCGCGGTTGCCGATAAATTCCTTCAATTCCGGCATTGCGACGTTGAAGCTGCGGCCGGCCGAGTCGCGCCAGCCCATGCCGTCCTTCAGCGCGAACACGCGCGCGTCCGACAGGCCGCCGTCCTTGTAGCGTTGCAGCCTGACCCCCTTGCCGCGCGCCATCTCCGGGATTTGCCCGAGCGGGAAGGCCAGCAATTTGCGGTTCTCGCCGATCACGGCGACATGATCGCCCTGCGCGGGAACGGCGAGGCAGGCGACCGCCGGCGCCTCGACGCCGAGCACCGCGCGGCCCTTGCGGGTGGAGGAGATCAGATCGTCCTGCGGCGCGACGAAGCCGCGCCCGTCGCTCGCCGCGATCAAAGTTTTGGCGCCGGCGACATAGGGCCAGATGGCGACGATCGCCGCCGTCTCGTCGATGTCGGCCATCAGCCGCAGCGGCTCGCCGAGCGAGCGGCCGCCCGGCAGTTTCGAGGCGTCGAGCGTGAACGCCTTGCCGTCGCTCGCCAGCACCAGCAGTTTCGAGGTGGTCTCGGCGAAGAACGAGCTTTGCAGGCTGTCGTCGCCCTTGAAGGTGGCGCCGGAGACGTCGGCGACATGGCCCTTCATCGCCCGAATCCAGCCCTTGCGCGACAGCAGCACGGTGATCGGCTCGCGCTCGATCAGCGATTCCGCCAGATCGACCACGACATCGGGCGGCGCCTCGAAAGTCGTGCGGCGCTTGCCGATTTTCGTCTCCGGCCCGTATTTCTTCTTGGTGTCGCGGATTTCATGCGCGATCACCTTCCATTGCTTGGCGTCAGAACCGAGCAGCGCCTCGATCTGCCCTTTCTCCTCCGCCAGCTCGCTCTCCTCCTTGCGCAGTTGCATCTCCTCCAGCCGGCGCAGCGAGCGCAGCCTTGTGTCGAGGATATAGTTGGCCTGCGTGTCGGAAAGCGCGAAGCGGGCGATCAGCGCGGGCTTGGGCTCGTCCTCCTCGCGCACGATGCGGATCACCTCGTCGAGATTGAGGTAGACGATCATCATGCCGGCGAGCAGTTCGAGCCGGCGCTCGATCGCGGCGAGGCGGTGGCGCGAGCGGCGCAGCAGCA
>JAGWRL010000036.1 GCA_028876585.1 Pseudomonadota bacterium
CCCGCGCGGTCAGCGAGACGCCCTTCAGCACCTCATGCGCGCCGAAGCGCTTGCGCATGTTCTCGACTTGCAGCGCGGGAACGTCAGAGCACATCGGCGACCTTTGCGGCGACGGGACGGCCGCGCAAATGCGGCGACAGCCAATATTCGAGCGCCGCCGCGGCGCGCGCGATGACGAAATTGAGCGCGAAATAGATCGCGCCGGCGACCAGCAGCGGCGTGTAGGTGACTAGCGTGTCGTTGCGGATTTTCAACGCCACGCTCATCACGTCCCACAGCGTCACCAGCGACACCAGCGCCGTCGCCTTGGTCATCGAAATCAGTTCGGTGGTGTAGGCGGGCAGCGCCTGACGCAGCGCGATGGGGAAGATCACGCGACGAAACAAGGTGGCGCCGGACATGCCGCAGGCGCGCGCCGCCTCGATCTGGCCCGGCGGAATCGCCGCCAGCGCCATGCGGAAGATTTCGCTCTGATAGGCGGCGGTGCACAAAGCCAGCGCCAGCACCGCGCAGGAGAAGGCGTCGCGCAGGAACGGCCAAAGCACGCTCGCCCGCACCGCCGCGAACGAGGCGAGGCCGTAATAGACGACGAACAATTGCACCAGCAGCGGCGTGCCGCGAAACACGAACACATAGGCGCGCGCCAACCCTTGCAGCGGCGCCGCCGCGCTCACCCGCGCCGCCGTGACGCCAAGCCCGATCAGGCCGCCGAGCGCCATCGACAGCGCCCATACTTCCAGCGTCAACGGCAGCGCCGCGATCAGGCGCCAGAAGGTGGCGGCGATGAAGGTGAAATCCATCTCAGGCCGTCCGCCGCCGGCCGCGTTCGACCCGGCGCTCGGCCGTCTCGAACAGGCGGTTGGAGAAGATCGTCAGCACGAGATAAAGCGCGCCGCCGGCGAGATAGAAGGTGAAGGGCTGCCGCGTCGAGCCGGAGGCGACCTGCGCCGCGCGCATCAGTTCGGTCAACCCGGTGACGGAGATCAGCGAAGAGTCCTTCAGCGCCACCTGCCACAGATTGTTGAGGCCGGGCAGCGCGAAGGCGACCACCTGCGGCGCGACGATGCGGCGGAACATCAACCAGCTTCCCATGCCGCAGGCGCGGGCGGCCTCCAATTCGCCCTTGGGAATGGCGAGAAAGGCGCCGCGAAACAGCTCCGCCTGATAGGCGCCCGAGATCGTCCCGACCGCGATCGCGCCGGCGAAGAACGGCGGCACGCCGAGAAAACCCTCGCGCCCGAAGGCGTGGCCGAGGCCGGTCAGCAGGGCGGAGGAGCCGAAATAGACGAAATAGATGATCAGCAATTCCGGCACGCCGCGAAAAATGGCGGCGTAGGCGTCGCCGAGCGCTGCGGGCGCGCGCGCGCCGGAGAGTTTCGCGGCCGCCACGCCGGCGCCGATCGCCGCGCCGATCAGCAGCGCGACGGTGGCCACCAGCAGCGTCATCAACGCGCCTTCGAGCAGCGCCGGCCCCCATCCCCGGGGGCCGAAACCGAGCGCGTCGAGCGGGCTCACTTACCGGCTCAGATCAAGGCGTGGTGTCGATCTTGAACCACTTCATCGAGTATTTCTGCACCGAGCCGTCGGCGAACGCCGCCTTCAGCGCCTCGTTGAATTTCGCGGTCAGGTCGGCGTCGGACTTGCGCAGCCCCATGCCGGCGCCGACGCCGAAATCGCCGCCGGTGAATTGCGGGCCGAAGGTCGTAAAATCCTTGGCGTCGGGCTTGGCGAGCATGGCGACGATGGTGGGTTGATCGTCGAGTTCGGCGTCGATGCGGCCGCTCTTGAGGTCGAGGTCGCGGTCGTCGGTGGTCTTGTATTCCTTGATCGTGGCGACGTCCTTAAAAGTGTCGCCGAGGAAGGTGGCGTGGGTGGTGGAGACCTGCACGCCGATCGTCTTGCCTTTCAGCGCCTCCTTCAGCATTTTGATCGCGGCCTCGCCGGCGGCCTTGTCCTTGGTCAGGTTGATGACCTTGCCGTTGTCGGGCAGTTTGGCGAGCGGGCTGGATTTGGCAGCGGCGAAGGCGGCGGGGGTGGCGGTGTAGGGGTTGGAGAAGTCGATCTGCTTCTTGCGCTCGTCGGTGATCGACATGCCGTCCATGATGACGTCGAACTTGCCGGCGTTGAGGCCGGGGATCATGCCGTCCCAATCCTGCGCGATGATCTTGCACTCGACCTTGATGCGGGCGCACAGGTCCATCGCCAGATCGGGCTCGAAGCCGACGATCTTTCCGCTCGGGTCGGTCATGTTGTAGGGCTCATAGGCGCCCTCCATGCCGATCACGACCGTTTTCCACTCCTTCGCGGCGGCGCTCGCGCTCGCGAGCCCGAGCGCGAGCGCGGCCAAGGCGATAATTCTGGTGGATTGCATGGAAAGCCCCTCCGACTCCGGAAGGACGCCCCTTCCGCTGCGGACATACAAGCGGCGAACGCGGCGATTGTAAACGGGAATTCGCCCCGGCGCGGCGATGAGCGGGCGCGCGGCTGCGGGCCGGCTCGGAATGGACTATATAGCCGCCATGCGCGTTTCCGACCTCGATCTCATCTTCATTCCCGCAACCGGCGCCGTCTCCCCCGATCATTGGATCGCGCGGTGGAGCGCCAAACTGTCGACGGCGCGGCTGGCGCCCGCGCTCGATCCGCGCGCGACCCCCGCCGCGCTGATCGCCGCCGTGCAAAGGGCGACGCGTCCCACGCTGCTGATCGGCTATTCCACCGGCGCCATCGCCGCCGCGCTGGCGGCGCCGTCGCTGGCGGGGGCGGATTGCCGCGGCGCCTTTCTGGTGGCGCCGCCGGACGACGACACGCTGACGACGCTCGACGGCGGCCTGTGGCCGCAGGCGCCGCGCGAACGGCTGCCGTGGCCGTCGGTGCTGGTGGCGAGCCGCACCGATCCGTGGTCGTCGCACCGGCGATCGCTGGCTTTGGCGAGCGATTGGGGCGCGGATTTCGTCGATGCCGGCGAATCCGGCCGCATCGACGCCGATTCCGGCCACGGCCCGTGGCCGGACGGGCTGTTGCGGCTCGGCGGCTTCCTGAAGAAGTTGGGATGATCCGCGATCTGAAGCGGCTGTTGGCCGAGGCGTCGCCCGAGTTGCATCCGCGCCCCGTCGCAGTAATCGCGCTCGACGGTTTCGCCGCGCCGCCGGGGATCGAACTCATCGGCCAGTTCCGTGAGGCGGAGGGGCTGACGCTCTATGTCGATCTGGCGGCGGCGGAGGCGGCGGGCCTGCCGATCGCCTTACGCGCGGCGTGGATCACGATGACGGTTCCCTCCGCGCTCGACGCCGTCGGCTTCACCGCCGCGTTTTCCGCCGCGCTCGCGCAAGCCGGGATCGCCTGCAACGTGGTGGCCGGCGCGCGGCACGACCATCTGCTGGTGCCGTGGGAGCGGGCGGGCGAGGCGATGCGGGCGCTGCGCGGGCTTTAGTCGATCTCCACCACGCCGCCCGGCGGCGGCGCGAGAAACCTCTCCGCCGGGATGCCCGCCCGCGCCAGCGCCGCCGCCAGCCGGCGCGGCGGCTCGTGATAAGGCTCGCTGGTCAGCCGGAACGTGCCCCAGTGGCAGGCGATCGCCTGTTCGGCGTTGAGCGCGGCGAAGATCGCCAGCGCCTCCTCCGGGTCGCAATGCTGCTCGCGCATGAACCAGCGCGGCGCATAGGCGCCGATCGGCAGCAGCGCCAGCCGCACCTTGCCATGCCGCGCGGCGATTTCGGGAAACAGCGAACCGTCGCCATAGCCGGTGTCGCCGGCGTAATAGATATTGCCTTTGGCGCCGGCGACGACGAACGAACCCCATAACGCCATGCGTCGATCGGAGCGGCCGCGCGCCGACCAGTGCAAAGCCGGCTCCAGCGTCAGCCGCAGCGCGCCGACTTGCGCCGACTGGCCCCAATCGAGTGGCCGCGCGTCGATGGCGCGGTCGTGCCGGCGCAGGATCGAATCATTGCCGAGCGGCGTCCACACCGGGCAGGGGCGCGCCTTCGCCAGAAGCGAGAGCGTGGCGAGATCCATGTGGTCGTAGTGGTTATGCGTCAGCAGGATCGCGTCGAGCGGCGGCAGCGCGTCGATTTTCAGCGCCGGCGCGGTCGCGCGCTTCGGCCCGAGCAGGCCCCACGGGCCGGCGCGCTCGCACCAGACCGGATCGGTCAGCAGGTTGAGGCCCTGCGTCTGCACCAGAAAGGTCGAGTGGCCGATCAGGCTGACGCGCAAGCCCTCGACGCGCGCGGGCGGAGCCGGACAGGGCAGGGTCGGCGGGTTCGCCGGCCAAGGCTCGCGCTCGCGCCTTGCGTCGCGCACCATGCGCACCAATTCGCGCAGCGATTTGTCGCGTGGACCGCCGGGATAGAAAAAGCGCTCGCCGTCGAAATGATCGGAGACAGGGCCGCCGTAATAGGGATTGCGCGCCAAGTCTCAGTCCGCGCGTCCGCCGAAGCCGTGCATCCGGTTGGCCCATTGCAGCCCGATCAGCGTGCCTTTGATGCGCGGCAGCAGAAGCAGGCTGGAGGCGAGCGCCAGCGCCGACCAGGCCAGCGCGGGAATCCAGAACGGCGTATCCGGCGCGACCATCTCGCTCGCCAGCACCCCGGCGACGATGAAATGGCCGACGATGGCGATGGTGAAATAGGCCGGCGCGTCGTCGGCGCGCTGGTGCGACAGATCCTCGCCGCAAGCCTGGCAATGGTCGACCACCTTGAGATAGGCGCGAAACAGCGCGCCCTTGCCGCAGGCGGGGCAATGGCCGGCAAAGCCGCGCCGCAGCGAGCGGCCGAGCGGGCGACGGGTCTCTATGGTCAAGGGCAGATCGGTCATTTGGGTTTCTTCTTCGTGGCTCGGCTGGCGCGTTCGCCGCGCGACAGCATTTCAAACCGCAGCGCCCCGGCGAAGGGCGCGGCCTCCAACAATTTCACCTCGACGCTGTCGCCGAGCCGGAATGTCTCGCCCGTGCGCGTGCCGGTGAGCGCCCGCGAAGCCTCGTCGTAGCGGAAATAATCGGCGCCGAGCGAGCCGGCCGGGATGAAGCCGTCGGCGCCGGTGTCGGCGAGCTTGACGAACAGCCCGACCTTGGTGACGCCGGCGATGCGGGCGCGAAAGCGCGCGCCGATGTGATGCGAGAGATAGGTGGCGACCAGCCGGTCGGCGGTTTCGCGCTCGGCCGCCATGGCGCGCCGCTCGGCGGCGGAGATGCGCTCCGCGACATCGGCGAGCGAGGCCGCGTGGGCGTCGCTCAGGCCGTCGTCGCCGAGCTTCAGCGCCCGGATCAGCGCGCGATGCACGATCAGATCGGCGTAACGGCGGATCGGCGAGGTGAAATGCGCGTAGCGGCGCAGATTGAGGCCGAAATGGCCGTAATTCTCGTGCGTGTATTCGGCCTGGCTTTGCGCCCGCAGCACGACCTCGTTGACCAGCGGCTCGTGCGCGGCGCCCTTCACCTTGGCCAGCACCGTGTTGAAATGGGTCGGCCGCAATCGCTCCGATTTGGCCAGCTTGACGCCGAGCGTCGACAGGAACTCACCGAGATTGCTGAGCTTTTCGACGCTCGGCGCGTCATGGGCGCGATAGATCAGCGCCGATTGCGCCGTCTCCAGCGTTTCGGCGGCGGCGACATTGGCGAGGATCATGAATTCTTCGATCAGCCGATGCGCGTCGAGCCGCTCCGGCCAGCGCACCTCCTTCAGCCGCCCCTCGGCGTCGAGCGTCAGCTTGCGCTCGGGCAGGTCGAGATCGAGCGGATCGCGGATGTCGCGTTCGAGTTTCACCGCGCGGTGGGCGGCCCACAGTGGGCGCAACACGTCGTCGAGCAGCGGCTGCGTCGTCTCGTCGGGGCGGCCGTCGACGGCGGCCTGCGCCTGCTCGTAGGAAAGTTTCGCCGCCGAGCGCATCATGATGCGATGAAAAGAGTGCTTCGTCTTGCGCCCGTCGGCGCCGATGTGCAGGCGCACCGCCAGCGCCGGCCGGTCGACGCCGGGGCGCAGCGAGCACAGGTCGTTGGAGATGCGCTCGGGCAGCATCGGCACCACCCGATCGGGGAAATAGACGGAATTGCCGCGCTCTAGCGCCTCGCGGTCGAGCGCGGAGCCGGCGCGCACGTAATAGGCGACGTCGGCGATGGCGACGGTGACGAGGAAGCCGCCGTCGGGCAGCGCCTCGGCGTGCACGGCGTCGTCGTGGTCCTTGGCGTCGGCGGGGTCGATGGTGACGAGCGGCAGCGCGCGCCAGTCCTCGCGATGCGCCATCGTCGCGGGCCGCGCATGGGCGGCTTCGGCGAGCGCG
>JAGWRL010000328.1 GCA_028876585.1 Pseudomonadota bacterium
ACAGTTTTAGGCGATGATGCGGCGACAGCGGGATCTGATTGCCGGCCGAGACGTGGATGTTGCCGTTGGCGTCGGCGAACGGCGAGTTGGAGCCGAGTTGCAATGCGTTGAGGAAGGTCGCGTCGAGAAAAGCGTAGCTGGCGGAGGCGGTGAACCTGTCGCGGCGATAGTTGATCTGCGCTTCGATCCCCTGCCGCTGCGTCGAGCCGACGTTCTGGAAATAGCCGAAACCCTGCTGCACGGGGTCGGGCACGTTGAGAATGTCGTTCGAGGTGTTGGTGCGATAGGCGCCGAGCTTCCAGCCGATATGACCGTCGTCGCCGATGTCGTGCGAGCCGCGCAGGCCCGCTTCAAACGTGCGCGCGACCACCTGTTGCAGGGCCGGATCGGAGACGAGGAAGCTGGCGAGAATGCAGGGGTGGACCGGGTCGGCGCAGCCGAGCTCCAAAGGCGTCGGCGCGCGGTTGGCCTCGGAATAGCCGGCGTAGGCCGAGATTTCGTTGGTGATCTTGTAGGTAGCGCCGACCATCGGGTTGAAGCGCGAGTAATCGCCGCCGCCGTTGAGCGCGGTTCCCAGTTGGTCGGCCAACCGGATGTTGGCGAGGTTGAAGCGCCCGCCGGCGCTGATCGTCAGCTTGTCGGTGACGTCGAACGCGTCGAGCGCGTAGAGGCCGGTGTAGGCGTTGGTCGCGCGCAGCGACACCGGGCCGTCCGACACCGGATTGCCGGAAGGGCCGAGGAACACGCCCGAGCCGGCGACGGTGAAATCGGGCTGGATCGTCCCGAGTTCGGCGCTGGCGCCGAAATGGGTAACGCCGTAATCGAAGCTGGCGCCGATCACGAAATGATTGTCGTGGCCGAACAGCTTGTCGGTGTTGGTCGCCTGCAAGGTCGCGCCGACGGTGGTGGACTGGGTGTGCGTGCGGTCGATCTCGCCCAGCGTCGCTCCGGCGGGGAACGTATTGGCGAGTTGCTGGCCGTTGAGGCCGTTGGCGGGCGAGAAGGCGTCGTTGAAGCACAGGAAGCCGGCAGCGCCCCCCTGCGCGGGATCGCAGGCCTGCGTGTTGGTGGCGTTGCCGTCGAGGGTCGATTGATAGAGCGAGCGCACATGCGCGTTGGCTTGCAGGCTCCAGCCCGGCGTCACGTTCACGTTCGCCGTGGCGTTGAGATAGGCGACCTGGTTGGATGAGGTCTGCGGCAGCGTGTAGACGTTGCTCCAGTTCATCGCCAACAATTCGATCGGCGTCGAGGCCGAGGCGCCGAAGGTGTTGCTGGCCAGCCCGCCGCTGAGGTGAAACTCGGCCGCCTCGCTCTTGTAGCCGATGTCGCCATAGAGGCGGCGGATGTCGGAGGCGGCCTCGCGGCGATAGCCGCTGTCATGCGCGCCCTCGGCGGCGAAATAGGTCGACCAGTTCCCCACCTGCTTGCCATATTGCAGCGAGGATTGCGCGCGGCCGAAACTGCCGCCCATCACGTCGAGTGACAGGCCCTGGAAGTTGAAGCCGTCCTTCATCTGCATCGCGATCGCGCCGCCGAGCGCGTTGAGGCCGAAGGCGGGATTGTTGCTGATGACGTCGATCGACTTGACGGCGACGGTGGGAATGAGATCCCAGTTGACGACGTCGCCGAAGGCCTCGTTGATGCGCACGCCGTTCTGATAGACCGCCAGACCCTGGGGCGTGCCGGCGAGCGGCGACGCGTCGAAGCCGCGGAAATAGACGTCGGGCTGGAAATCGTTGCCGGAGACGCTGGTGACCGCGATCGAGGGCGTGGATTTGGCCAGCGAATCGACGACGTTGGGCGATTTCTCGCGCTCGATCGCCTTCGCGCCGACGGTGGTCACGGCGGCGGGAACTTTGCTGACGTCTACGCCGGTGCCCGACACGGGCGTGGCGGTGAAGATGTTGATCGTGCCGAGATCGACCACCGGCGGCGCGCCGCCGCCCTCGGCGGAAGCGATCCCGCTGGCGCAGATCACGCCGCACGCCGCCAACACGATACGCATACCTTCCCCCCACGGCCCGCTAGCCGTTTTCCGCATCAAAACGCCCGCCGCCCGGCTTGGCAATTGCAAGCTTTCTGGCGGTGGCGGGAAAATCTCCCGGGCGCTCGCGCATGGACAGCGCCGGCCGCGCTCCGCTAGGGGTTTGGGCGACTTTGGAGACGAGATCATGTGGCGCCAGACCCCGTTGCGTCGTCGCCTCAATCTGGTGTTCGCCGCGCTGATCGGCCTGTGGCTCGTCGGCGACATCGCGCGCATCCTGGCGCAGGCCAAGCCCCGCATCGCGGCGGAGGCGCGCGCGGTGACGCAACTGACCCAGGAATTTTTGGTGTCCTCGCTCGATCGGGTGCAGACGGCGCAGGACCCGCAGGAGGCGGTGCTCGAACTGATCGTCAGCCTGCGCTATCTGCGCCACGCGCATGTCATCGTCGGCGAGGGCGCGGCGGCGGCGGCGCTCGCGCCCTCGCCCTATGCGGCGATCGCGGCGCCGGCGTGGTTCCAGAAGCTGGTCGGCGAGCCGATCGTGACGACGACGCTGCCGGTGATGATCGGCAAGCGGCGGATCAATTACATCGTCATCCAGCCCGACCCGACCGAGATCATCGCGCAGGTCTGGGACGAGGCGAAGGGCCAGTTGCTCGCCGGGGCGGCGCTGGCGATCGCGGTGATCCTGGCCAGCAACGCGCTGGTGGGCGTGGCGCTCAAACCGCTGGCGGGGGCGGGCGACACGCTCGCCCGGCTGGAGGCGGGGGATTATGCGGCGCGGGCGCGCATCTCCGGCTCGCCGGAGATCGCCGCGATCGCCGCGCGCGTCAACCGGCTCGGTCAGGCGCTCGGCGATCTCTCCGCCGACGTGCGGCGGCTGCTGGTGCGCGTGGTCGACGCGCATGACGAGGAGCGCCGCGCCATCGCGCGCGAGTTGCACGACGAGACCGGCCCGCATCTGTTCGCGCTGCGCGCCAATGCGGTGGCGCTCGCCGCGCGCGTCGGCGGCGAGGAGGCCGCGCTCGCCCGCGCCGTGGGCGAGACCGTGGAATCGCTGCAAAAGCAGAACCGCCGCATCCTCGCCAACCTGCGCCCGGCCGCGCTCGACGAACTGGGCTTAAGCTTCGCGCTGGAGGCGCTGGTCGAGCAATGGCGCCGTCTCGCGCCCGATGTGGCGATAGACCTCGCCGCCGATCCGCGCGTGGCCGAACTCGGGCCCCGGGCGAGCCTGACTTTGTACCGCTTCGTGCAGGAGGCGCTGACCAACGCCTTCCGCCACGCCGGCGCGTCGCGCATCGCGATCCGCATCGCCTACGAGGCGCCGGATGCGGCGACGCCGGCCGACCCGCTGCTGGCGGGCCTGCGCGCCCGCGTCGAGGATGACGGACGCGGCGTGGCGCCGGACCAGACGCCGGGCATGGGCCTGTCGGGCCTGCGCGACCGGGTGCGGGCGCTCGGCGGCGAGTTCAGCTTCGGCGCGGCGGCGCCGAAGGGGGCCTATGTGGAGGCGCGGTTCGGGCTGGCGGGGTAGGGCCTATTCCGCCGCCCTTGCCAACGCCGCCCCGCCGCGCCAGGCCTCCACCCCCTTCGCCCATTCCGCCCGCACGCCTTCGAGGCTCTTGGCCTTCACATGGCCATAGCCGCGAATCTTTTCCGGCAGCGAAGCCAGCGTCACGGCGAGGCCGTGATTGCCGGCGTCGAGCTTGCCGCATAGCTCGCGCACCAAGCCAAAATAATCCTCGATCAGCCGCCGCTCCTCGCGCCGTTCGCGGCTGTAGCCGAACACATCGAGCGCGCCGCCGCGCAGGCCCTTGCAGGCCGCCAGCAGCGTGAACGCGCGCATCATCCACGGGCCGAACGCGGTCTTGCGCGGCAGGCCGGTGCGGGCGTCCTTGCGGCCGAGGATCGGCGGCGCGAGGTGGAAGGTCAGTTTCAGATCGCCCTCGAACGCGTCCGCCACGGCGCGGGCGAACGAGCCGTCGGTGTACAGCCGCGCCACCTCGTATTCGTCCTTGTAGGCCATCAGCTTGAAGGCGTAGCGGGCGACCGCGAGCGCGAAGCCGCTGCGGCCGGGGGCGCGCGCGGCCTCCGCCTTGGCGGCCTCGTCGACCAAAGCGCGGTAGCGCTCGGCATAGGCGCGGTTCTGATAGGCGGTGAGGAAATCGACGCGGCTTGCGACGACGCTCGCCAGATCCTCCGCCTTGGCGGCGGGCGGCTTGGCGAAGGCGGCGAGCGCGGCCGGGTTGGCTTGCGCCGCACGGCCCCAGGCGAAGGCGGCCAGATTCATCTCGACCGCCTCGCCGTTGAGTTCGATGGCGCGGCGGATCGCGGCCGAGGAGAGCGGCACGAAGCCGGCCTGATAGGCGTAGCCGAGCATGAACATATTGGCGCCGATGGAATTGCCGAGCGCCGCCACCGCCGCCGACGTCGCATCGACGAACAGCGCCGCCCCGCCCGAGGCGGTCTGGATCGCCCGCTTCAGCCGCTCCGTCGGCAGCGCGAAATCGGGCTGCCGGGTGAAATCGCCGGGGAACACTTCCGCCGCATTGACGACGATGCCGGTCCTGGCGCCCTTGGCGGTCGCCAGCACGGCGCGCGAGCCCGACACCACGAAATCGCAGCCCAGGATCAGATCGGCGCCGCCGGGCGCGACGCGGACGGCGTGGATGTTCTCCGGCGCGCGGGCGAGCTTGACGTGGCTGTAAACCGCGCCGCCCTTCTGCGCCAGGCCCGCCATGTCGATCATGCCGCAGCCCGCGTCTTCGAGATGCGCGGCCATG
>JAGWRL010000329.1 GCA_028876585.1 Pseudomonadota bacterium
AGATCGCCCTCGCCCGCCTTGATCGCGCGCGCGGCCTGGCCGACCGCCTCCATGCCGGAGCCGCACAGCCGGTTGACGGTGACGCCCGGCGCGGAGATCGGCAGCCCCGCCAGCAGCGCGGCCATGCGCGCGACATTGCGATTGTCCTCGCCGGCCTGATTGGCACAGCCGTAGATGACGTCGTCGAGCGCGGCCCAGTCGACTTGCGCGTTGCGGCTTTTGAGCGCGCTCAACGGCGCGGCGGCGAGATCATCGGCGCGGATCGAGGACAGCGCGCCGCCGTAGCGCCCGATGGGCGTGCGCACCGCGTCGCAAATGAAAGCGTCGGCCATCCTGTCCTCCCGGGTCGCGCGATGTTAGCGCATACGACGGTGGCGAGGCAAAGGCGAGGGGCGGCGGTGGGGGCGAGGCCGGGCAGCGCTGGGGAACAGGGAGACAAAAATCTTGCCAATTTGTTCTTTATATGTTCTTTTGTTCAAATTGCAGCCGCGAGATTTTGGATGGAAGTCGAACCGACGCGATTGTATCGCCTCACCCCCCCCGGGCGAATTGCGTGCGACGCCGACGGCTTGCGGATCGGCGATTTGTCGCTGTTGACCCGCGACGCAGGCGGCGACTGGACGATGCGGCCGGCGCTTGATCTCAACCCCGCGCTGTCTGAGATCTACGGCTTTCCCGTCGACATCGCCGCGAAACGCGTCGGATTGAGCACCGTCGCCAGCGCGCTCAACGACAGCGAACTCGCACGAGCGCAAGTGGCGACGCTTTTTCTTCACCTCCCTGAACCGCCGGACCCGCGGGCCGCGCCGGTCGAGAAGCGACGGCTCGCCCTCGACCTCGCGTCCTGCGGCCTGCTCAAAGTCGACGCCGACTGGGACGCCAAGCATCCAAGGACCGGGACAGCGCCCAATCCCGGCTGGTTCGCGACAACGACCGGTGGCGCGGGCTCGTTGATGGCGCAGGATTTGTCGTCGGCGGCGCTCAGAGCGCTGGAGACTATGGCCACGCGCTTCAAGGTGGCCACGATCGTCTTAGATACGCTGTTCGTCCCGAGCGCCAATCCCGTCGTCGAGCAGGGCGCCGTGCCCGGCCGTTCGGACATGACCTACACCTGGGCGCATGACGAGCGCCAAGTCGTCTTCCACGTCCTGATCGACGGGCAATGGCGCACCCTCGTGCAGGGCGAAAGAGGCGCCGACAACCTTGTTCGCGATGCGCAGGGAAATGTCGTTGGGCGGGTCGTCGGCGGGCCTCGGGGCGAGACGCTGGTCGCCGATCTCGGCGCGCTCGACCGCGCGGCGCGGACGCTCGGCGGCGGCGAGCCCCCGACAAGCGGCCCGGGCGAGGATCGCACGCCGAAACTCTGCCCGGACCCGACGCCGGAACCGAAGACAACGACATCGGCGAACTCGATCGCCTATCAGGAATATGTCAGCGGGTTGACGTACGGGTTGGCGATTGAGGTCGGTGGCGTTTACTTCGATGGCTGCGACCCGACGACGGGGAAATTGTTGGAGGCGAAGGCGAATATCGACTTTATGTTTGATGCGAACAACCAAGTTTACGGATGGGTGAACAACAATCCAGAGTCCCAGATGATCGCCCAGGCGCTCGCGGCTCAAAGCGCCGGGCGCTCGGTAGTTTGGCATGCGCAAACCGAAAAGGGCTATTTGGCTCTGAGCGAGCTAGCCCGCAGCCTCTCGTTTCCGAATCTGTCGGTCGTGTTCGATCCCAACTAATGAGTGCTGCTATGCCTAACATCACGCTTTATCATTGGTGGGAGGGACGCGAGTCCGTGCGTGATCACACCGCGGCGATATTTTCGAACTTTGTGAACGGCCTCCCTCATTTCGATGCAATTTACGACAGTTGGTTGGCGAAAGCCAAAGCGGGAACCGATGTTTTCAGCATCCCGCTCGACAACGTTGGGTCCTTGAATTATTTGAATCATAACGAGATGAAGAACGATCTCGGCGAACCTTGGCCTGACCTGGGAAGCCGGATCTGGGGAGGTCACGCCGGCGCCGCTCCCTATGACTTCAGATCGCAAAGCTACGCCGGCACATCTGGCCTTATCGGCGCCACCACCCGGGGCCTACCCTTTCCCAACCATATCTTCATGCGCCTATCAAAAATGCGACCTTCGACAGGGCGCCCATGGCGCGCATCCGAACTACGCCCGGTCATGAAGTTTACGCGCAGCATCTGGAATCCCGCTCGCATGTGCGCGATGTTTCCATTCCACGTCCTGAACCTCCCCGAGATCGCCGATCCGACCTGGGCGGCGGGACGGCGCGCGCTTCAGCCCTGGATCGGTTGGATCACGTATCTCCCGCCCGATCTCGCCGCCCGCGCAAAAGTCCCCGCCGATGTCGAGGTCGAGACCCTCGAGGACGGCGCCGCGTTGGTCACCCTCTGCGAGGAGCCATTCGGCAAGGACGACGCCGAAGGCTTAGCCCGCCTGCACGCCCTCGAAGCCGCGCTGCGTCCGCTCCAGACTTAAGCGGGCGACTCTGGACGGATTGGCGTCTTGGCCTTATGCGCCGGGGCTGATGTGAACCGGGGAATGGAATGGCCGAAGAGCCGATTGTAGCGTCGCCGCCGGAGGCGCGGCAGCGCCAGGCCGCCGCCCGGCTCGCCTTCGCGGCGGGGGTGATCGCGGTCGCGTTGTGGACCTTCGCCGATTATCTGCCCGCGCTCGGCTGGGCCGGGGTGATCGCCATCGCCACCTGGCCGTTTTATGTCCGCATGCGGGCGCGGGCGCGGGGCGGGCTGCGCGCGGCGCTGCCGGCTTTGTTCGCCATCGCGGTCGGGCTGGTGTTTCTCGCGCCGGTCGTCGGCGCCGGCTGGCTCGCCGGACATGAGTCGAAGACCGCGGCGCTGTGGCTCGAAAGCGCGCGCAAAAACGGCGTGCCGCTGCCCGACGGCGTCGAAAGCCTCAAATATGTCGGGCCGTCGATCGCCAGTTGGTGGCGCGAAAACCTGGTCGATCCGCAAAGCGCCTCCGAGTTCATCCGCAGCTTCGACAAGAAGCCGCTGTTCACGCTGAGCCAGCATTTCGGCGCCGCCGCCGGGCGCCGGGCGATCGTGTTCCTGTTCACCATCCTCGCGCTGTTCTTCCTCTATCGCGACGGCGACGGCCTCGTCGGCTCGCTCGGGCGCCTCAGCGAGCGCGCCTTCGGTCCGCGCGGCCGGACGATCGGCGAGCGCATCGTCGTCTCGGTGCGCGGCACGGTGGACGGCCTCGTGCTGGTGGGTCTGGGCGAAGGTCTGGTGCTGACGATCGCCTATTATTTCGCCGGCGTGCCGCAGGTGCTGCTGATGGGCGTCGCCACCGCGATCGGCTGCATCATCCCGTTCGGCGCCTTCGTGATGTTCTCGCTCGCCTCCGCCCTGCTGCTCTACCAGGGCGCGGTGTTCGCGGCGGTGTTCATCTTCGCGCTCGGGCTGGCGGTGCTCACGGTCGCCGATCACGTCGTGCGCCCTTACGTGATCGGCAACGCGACGCGGCTGCCGTTCCTGTTCGTGCTGGTCGGCATCCTCGGCGGGGTCGAGGCGTTCGGCATGCTCGGCCTGTTCCTCGGCCCCGCGATCATGGCGATCCTGGTCGACCTGTGGCGCGAGGCGACGACTTGACCTCTAGCGCCGCTGCGAGGGCGCGCGAGATCGGGCTTGCAGGCGGCGATTGAAAGCATCGCGGTCGTCACTTATAAAAAAGCTTCTCGGCCTGACAAGCATGTCGATGGCGCAACCAGGATGAACCAGCGTGGCCGAACAGCCGGATAGTCTCATATTGGAGATCTTGCGCGGCCTTAGGGCTGATATCGCGGGCGTGAAGGCCGATGTCGTCGGCGTGAAGGCCGAGTTGAACTCGGTGCGCGAGGAAATGGCCACCAAGGCCGACTTGAACTCGCTGCGCGCCGACGTCGCCTCCGACCTGTTGAAAATGCAAAAAGAAACCCGCGAACAGATCGTCGGCGTCCGGCGCGCCGTGACCGAATATCACTCCGCGGTCGTCGGCCACGGCATCCTCATCAGCGATCTGGAGGAGCGCGTGCGGCGGATAGAACAGCGTCTCGACCTGCCGGCGCCGGGCGCCCACTGACGGCGGGCGCTACGGGAACAGCCCGCGCAGCACCTTCGCCGCCCGCACCCGCTCGACGCCGATCGCCATCGCCGCCGTGCGGGTCGAGACCTCGTCCTTCGTCGCCCGGTCGACCACCTTGTTCCAGGAGCGCTCCAGCGCGCGTTCGAGCCGGTCCATCACCTCCTCGCGCGACCAGAAATATTGTTGCAGGTCCTGCACCCACTCGAAATAGCTGACGATGACGCCGCCGGCGTTGCACAGGATGTCGGGCACGACGAAGATCTCGCGGTTGCGCTGCGCCAGCACCTCGTCGGCGTCCGGCGTCGTCGGCCCGTTGGCGCCCTCGGCGATGACGCGGCATTGCAGCCGGTTCGCGATCTCGGCGTCGATCACCCGCTCGACCGCGCAGGGGGCCAGCACGTCGCAGGGCAGGGTGAGGAATTCGCGCGGCGCCACCTCGGCGGCGTCGGCGAAACCCTTCAATACGCCATGGCGCGCGGCATAGGCCGCCGCCGCATGCACGTCGAACCCCTTGGCGTCATAGAGCGCGATGGTGTGGTCGCTGATGCCGGTGACGCGCACGCCGCGCGCGGCCAGCCCCAGCGCGGCGTGCGAGCCGACATTGCCGAACCCCTGCACGATCGCGCTCGCCCCCGAGCGGTCGATCACCAGCCGCTCCAGCGCGCGCGCAGCGAGGAAGGCGACGCCGTGGCCGGTCGCCTCGCGCCGCCCCAGCGTGCCGCCCGAGCCGACCGGCTTGCCGGTGACGATCTCCGGCACGGTGACGCCCTGATACATCGAATAGGTGTCCATGAACCACGCCATCACCTGCTCGTTGGTGCCCATGTCGGGCGCCATCACATCGATCTGCGGGCCGACGAAGGGGATCATCTCCTGCATATAGCGGCGTGACACGGCCTCCAGTTCGCGGTGGCTCAACGCATACGGGTCGCACGCCACACCCCCCTTGGCGCCGCCATACGGCAGGCCGGCCAGCGCGCATTTCCAGCTCATCCACACCGCCAGCGCCGCAACCTC
>JAGWRL010000330.1 GCA_028876585.1 Pseudomonadota bacterium
GAGGCCGGCGGCCAGGCGCTCAGCGCCAGCGGACCGGCGCGCGGCGGCCCGTCGGCGCCCTTGATCGCCCACAGCTCCTCGGTCAGGAACGGCATGAACGGGTGCAGCATGGCGTAGGAGAGATCGAGCACATGCGCGATGGTGGCGCGCGTCTCGGCCTTCGCCGCGTCGCTCGCCTCGCCTTGCAGCACGGGTTTGGCCAGTTCCAGGCACCAGTCGCACAACACGCTCCAGACGAAGCGATAGGCGGAATTGGCGGCGTCGTTGAAGCGATATTCCTCGATGCCGCCGGCGACCTGCCCCAGCGCCGCCGCCGCCTCGCCGATGATCCAGCGGTTGAGCGGATCGCGCAGGCTGAGCGGATCGTAACCCTCGACGCGCGCGCAGCCGTTCATCTCGGCGAAGCGCGAGGCGTTCCACAGCTTGGTCGCGAAATTGCGGTAGCCCTCGACGCGCGGTATCGACAATTTGATGTCGCGCCCCTGCGCCGCCATCGCCGCGAGCGTGAAGCGCAGCGCGTCGGCGCCGTGACTGTCGATCAGCGTCAGCGGGTCGATCACATTGCCCTTCGACTTCGACATCTTGGCGCCCTTCTCGTCGCGCACGAGGGCGTGGATGTAGACGTCGCGGAACGGGATTTCCTGCTGGAAATGCAGCCCCATCATCATCATGCGGGCGACCCAGAAGAAAATGATGTCGAAGCCGGTGACCAGCACCGAGGTCGGATAGAAGCGCTTGAGTTCCGGCGTCGCCTCGGGCCAGCCGAGCGTCGAGAACGGCCACAGGGCGGAGGAGAACCAGGTGTCGAGCACATCCTCGTCGCGCGGGAACATCTGCGCGAGCTTTTCGGGCTGGTCGGCGAGCGCCTCCGCCTCGGCCGAGGTCAGCACGCCGCGCTCGACGCCGTCGGCGAGCGCCACCGCGAAGGCGGTCTCCTCGTCCTCCTCGACATAGGCGCCGCCCCACGGCGAGGCCCAGGCCGGGATCTGATGGCCCCACCAGAGCTGGCGCGACACGCACCAGGGCTGGATGTTCTCCAGCCAGTCGAAATAGGTCTTCTCCCAGTTCTTCGGGGTGAACATCGTGCGCCCGTCGCGCACGGCGGCGAGCGCGGGCTCCGCCAGCGTCTTGGCGTCGACGTACCATTGGTCGGTCAGCCACGGCTCGATCACGACGCCGGAGCGGTCGCCATGCGGCACCATATGCGCGTTGGGCTCGATCTTGGCGAGCCGCCCTTCGCGCGCCATCATGCCGACGACCGCGCGCCGCGCTGCGAAGCGGTCGAGCCCGTCGAGCGTCGCCGTCAGTTGCGTCAGTTCGTGATCGCCCGCCTCGACGCCCTCGAAGAAAGCGACATTGCCCTTCAGCGTGACGCGCCCTTCCGCGTCGAGAATGTTGATCGGCCGCACGCCCTCGGCCTCGTGGCGCTTGCCCACCTCGAAATCGTTGAAATCGTGGGCGGGCGTGATCTTGACCGCGCCGGCGCCCTTTTCCGGGTCGGCGTAGTCGTCAGCGACGACCGGGATCAGCCGGCCGACCAGCGGCAGCCGCAGCTTGGCGCCGATGAGCGCCTGATAGCGCTCGTCGTCGGGGTGAACGGCGACGGCGGTGTCGCCGAGCATGGTCTCGGGCCGGGTCGTCGCCACGGTTATGACGCGCGCGTCGTCCGCCAGCGGATAGTCGAAATAGTAGAGGTGGCCGTTCGGGCTCTTCGCCAGCGCCTTGGCGAGAGCGGCCTCGTCGAGCGGTTCGCCCGTCTCGCGCGACCACTTGAACGCGCCTTTGCTCTCGACCTGGACCACCTCAAGGTCGGAGATCGCGGTCTGGAACTTCGGGTCCCAGTTGACCAGCCGCTTGTCGCGATAGATCAGCCCCTCGCGATGCAGTTGCACGAACACCTTGGCGACCGCCTTCGACAGGCCCTCGTCCAAGGTGAAGCGCTCGCGCGCCCAGTCGCAGGAGGCGCCTAGCCGCTTCAACTGGCCGACGATGGCGCCGCCCGATTCCGCCTTCCACGCCCAGACCTTTTCGAGGAAAGCCGCGCGGCCCATCGCGCGCCGGTCCTCGCCCTTGTCGGCGAGTTGCCGCTCGACCACCATCTGCGTCGCGATGCCGGCGTGGTCGGTGCCGGGCTGCCACAAAACGTCGCGGCCCCTCATGCGCCAGTAGCGGGCGAGCACGTCCTGCAAGGTGTTGTTGAGCGCATGGCCCATATGCAGGTTGCCGGTGACGTTGGGCGGCGGGATGACGATGCAGAACGGCTCCGCCCCGGCGCGCTCCGGCCGGCCGGAGCGAAAGGCGCCGGTCTCTTCCCAAAGGTCGGCCATGCGGCGCTCGACGGCGGCGAAATCGAAGGTCTTGTCCATCATCCCCATCGGGCTCGGCTCGAATGAGGCCGCATCTCGGCAAGACCAGCGAAAAAGTCAGCGCGGGCGCGCTTTCGCCGAAGTGACTATGGCGGCGACATTGCCAATCGCCGCGCCTCGCGCGAAATGTCGGGGGGAGGATGAGCACGATGAGCCGATACGCTTCCGTCTACGCCAACTGGCAGGAGAACCCCGCCGCGTTCTGGGGCGAGGCCGCCAAGGCGATCGACTGGATCAAGCCGCCCTCGCGCATCTTCGACGCGGACGCCGGCGTCTATGGCCGCTGGTTCCCCGATGCGACCTGCAACGCCTGCGCCAACGCGCTCGACCGCCATGTCGCGGCGGGGCGCGGCGAGCAAGTCGCGCTCTACTACGACAGCCCCGTCACCGCGACCAAGCAGCAGATCACTTACCGAGAGCTTCTGGCCGAGGTGCAGACGCTGGCCGCCGTGATCGCGGGCTTCGGCGTGACCGCCGGCGACCGCGTGGTGATCTACATGCCGATGATCCCGCAAGCGATCGCCGGCATGCTCGCCTGCGCCCGCATCGGCGCGGTGCATTCGGTGGTGTTCGGCGGCTTCGCGGCCAAGGAGCTGGCCACCCGCATCGACGATGCGCGGCCAAAACTCATCCTGTCGGCCAGCTGCGGCCTCGAGCCCGGTCGCATCGTGCAATACAAGCCGCTGCTCGATGAAGCGATTGCGCTCTCCAGCGCGAAGCCGGGTGGCTGCATCATTCTGCAGCGCCCGCAGCAGCGCTGCGATCTCGTCGCGGGTCGCGATCACGATTGGGCTGAATTACGCAGCGCGGCCATCGCCGCGAAAAA
>JAGWRL010000331.1 GCA_028876585.1 Pseudomonadota bacterium
GGCGAGGACGTCGCAGGCCTGAAAAACGTGCACAAGAGCTATGGCTCGAAGCGCATTTATGAAGGACTCGACTTCCAGATCCGCCGCCGCGAGCGCTGGTGCGTCATGGGTATCAACGGCGCCGGCAAATCGACGCTGCTCAAGCTGGTCGTGGGGGCGGCCGAAGCCGACGAGGGCGCGGTCGCGCTCGGAGCCAGCGTCAAACTGGGTTATTTCGCTCAGCACGCGATGGATCTGCTCGAGGGCGACCGCACAGTGTTCCAATCGCTGGAAGACTCGTTCCCGCAAGCCAGTCAGGGGTCGCTGCGTTCGCTCGCGGGTTGTTTCGGCTTCTCGGGCGACGACATCGAGAAGAAGTGCCGCGTGCTGTCGGGCGGCGAGAAGGCGCGTCTCGTGATGGCCAAGATGCTGTTTGATCCGCCGAATTTTCTGGTGCTGGACGAACCGACCAACCATCTCGATCTGCTGACCAAGGAGATGCTGATCGGCGCGCTGTCGCAATACGAGGGCGCGATGCTGTTCGTCTCGCACGACCGCCACTTCCTCGCCGCGCTCTCCAACCGGGTGCTGGAGCTAACGCCGGAGGGCGTTCATCAATACGCCGGCGGCTACAGCGAATATGTCGCCAGAACCGGGCACGAAGCGCCGGGCCTGCGGGCGTAACGCCGCGCTCAGGGCGCGCGCCAGCGTAGTTCGGCAAACACGTCGTCGCGCCAGGTTTCGATGAAACCGACCCGGTCGAACATGCGGCGGGATCGCGGGTTGTCGAGCGCCACCAGGGCGCGCACGTCGCCAACCCCGCGGCGTGAAGCCACGATCGCCCGCATCAAGGCGCCGCCGACGCCGCGACCCCGCCATTCCGGCGCGAGCGCAATATCGACGATGTGCAGCGCATCCGCCTGCTCGCATGCGATCAACTCGCCGATCGGCCCGTCGGCGGCTTCGATGATCGACCAGCGCGCGCTCGGATATTTCTCGCGGTAGCTGATCGTGCGCGCGCGATATTGCATCGACGCCAGATTGTCGATCATCGCCTCGGGCAGGCCGCCGGCGCGCAACATCGCGGCGTGACGGGCGTGGAACAGATCGCGCTGAAAGCCGGCGTCGGCCGAGGTCGCATCGCGCAGGCGGCAGGCGCCATGCGGGGTCTCGAAGTCTAGCATTTCGCTCCCGTCTGGAATTCGCGGCGAAACTGGGCCATAATCGCGTCGCGTTGACGATGGGCAGTAGCATGGCGGCGGAGATGAGCGAAGCGAAGTCGGGGGCATCGCCCAGCCGTCCCCATATCCTTTCGATCGAGCAGTTCGCGCCGCATGTCGGCAAGTTGTTTCAGTTCATCGGCACGCCTTACGCCTTCCCGCTCGACCGCATTCTCGGCGATGCGGGCGCGCCGGCGAGCGGACAGGCGCGACGGCCGTTCGCGCTGATCTTCCGTGGACCCAGGGACGGCGACGTTTTGCCGGAAGGCCTGTATGATTGCGCCACCGAAGACGGCGCTTCGTTCAATCTTTATGTCGCGCCGATTCATACGCCGCAGCCGGACCGGCAGGAGTATCAGGCGGCGTTTAATTGACAGACCCCGTCGGTCGCCGGTTGGCGACGCCAGCCGAAGTTGTCGGCGCCGCGCGCTGGTTGCGCCGCGAGGGCCGCCTGTCGGAGGCGGAGCAGGCTTATCGCCACGCGGCCTCAGTTGCGCCCGACAATGTGGCGATCTGGTTGGAGCTAGGCGGCCTCTGCCTGCAACAAGAGCGCGCGGGCGCGGCGGAAGCGGCGCTGCGTCGCGCCATCGAGGTCGATCCCGGCTCCGCGGAAGCCCGCAACGTTCTGGGTCGCGTGTTGGCGGCGCGAAATCGGCCGTTCGAGGCGTTGGCCCAATATGAGCAGGCCGTCGCGCTCGAACCGTCCCACGCAGCGGCGCGCAACAATCTTGGCGCGACGCTGCTGGCGCTGGGCCGCGCCGAGGAGGCGCGGGTTCAGTTCGAGTGCGCGATTGACCTCGCGCCCGATTGGGCGGCGATCCACAACAATCTCGGCAATGCGCTGGCGGCCTTGCAGCGCTATGCGGAGGCGCTGGCGCCCTACGGGCGCGCGCTCGAACTCGCGCCTGACTTCGCCGAGGCCCACTATAACATGGGCATGGCGCTGGCGCAGCTACAGCGCCCGGACGAAGCCGTCGCGCGGTTCCGGCGGGCGGTTGAACTCCATCCCGCCTATCTCAAGGCGCGCGTCGGCCTGGGTTGGGCGCTGGGTCTGCGCGAACGCTGGGCGGAGGCGATCAATCAACTCGAGCAAGTGTTGGCGAGCGGTCATGTGACCGCCGATCTCCTCAACGATCTCGGCTCCTATCTCGCCAGCGAAGGCCGACGCGAGGAGGCCGCCGCGCGCTTTCGCGAAGCCTGCGCGATGCGGCCCGATTTCGCCGCCGCGCACAACAATCTCGGCAATGCGCTGGTCAAGCTTCACGAACCCGCGCAGGCCGTCGCCTCGTATCAGCGCGCGCTGGCGCTGGAGCCGGACTTCGCGCCGGCGTGGAGCAACCTGGGGGCCGCGCTCGCCGCGTTGGCCCGGCCTGAGGACTCGCTGACCTGTTTCGAACGCGCCCTGGCGATCGATCCGCATTTCGCGGAAGCGTACAGAAACCGCGGCTACGCCTTCATTGCGCTCGGCCACATGGCCGACGCGCGCGAGGCTTTCATCCGGGCCATCGCGCTGGAGCCCGCCAGGCCCGATTCCTATCGCGGCCTCACCTTGTGCGGGCCGCTGGATAAGGACGATCCGCATTTTTCGGCGATGGAGGCGTTGGCGGCGGACCTGTCCTCGAAGGGAGATCAGGACGCCATCGAACTGCGCTTCGCGCTCGCCCGCGCTTATGAGGAACACGGCGAATTCGACAAGGCGTTCGCGCATCTGAGCGGCGCCAATGCGGGGCGGCGGCTGCGCAGCGGCTATGACGAGAACAAGGCGCTCGGGTTGCTGCGCCGGGTGCGACAGGAGTTCACCCCGGAGAGGATGCGCCGCGTCGTCGCGTCGCGCGATCCTCCCGACGCGCCCATTTTCATTCTCGGCATGCCGCGCTCGGGTTCGACCCTAGTTGAGCAGATTCTCGCCAGTCATCCCGACGTTTTCGGCGGCGGTGAGCGGCTCTATCTCGCAGACGAGGCGGCGAACCTGCGCGACGCCTCCGGCGCCGTGATGACGTTTCCGGAATCCTTGCGGACGCTCGAAGCCGAGGAACTCACGGCCTTGGGCGCGCGTTATCGCCAGCGTTTGCGCGCGTTAGCGCCGACCGCGCCGAGGATCACCGACAAAATGCCCGGCAATTTCCTGTTCGCGGGCCTGATCGCGCTGGCGCTTCCCCGCGCGCGCGTCATTCATACGCGACGCGACCCCGCCGACACCTGCCTGTCCTGCTTCGCGCAGAATTTCACCGCCGGCCAGTTGTTCAGCAACGATCTCGGCGAGCTCGGCCGCTACTATCGCGGCTACGCCGAACTGATGGCGCATTGGCGCGAGACGTTGCCGGAAAACTTCATGCTCGAAGTGAGATATGAGGAGTTGGTGAACGGGTTCGAACCCGGGGCGCGCCGCATTCTCGATTATTGCGGCCTCGCCTGGGACGAGCGATGCCTCGCCTTCCATCGCAACCGGCGCCCGATTCTCACCGCGAGCGCGGCGCAGGTGCGCCGGCCGCTCTATCAAAGCTCGGCCGGCCGCTCGCGCGCTTACGGGACTCTGCTGCAACCGCTGTTTGACGCGCTCGGCGATCTACTGCCGGGATGAGGCGTCAATTGCGAGAAGGAAAGATGCCCTGAAGGGAGATGCAGAAATTGAGCGTGAGGTAAGGTTGTTGGTTGGCGTGCGGCTGGCCGCCGATCGCGCCCAATGCGCCGGGTGCGAATGTGGCGTTGGGCGATCCCGTCGCATAGATGCTGACCGGCGTCGTGCCGCCCGAGACAATCGCGAAGGCTTGCGCAAGAACGTCGGTTGGCGCCGGCGTGATGTTCGCCGCGTTGGCGGCGATCGCCGACAGGGTGTGCGAATGGGCCGGCGTCTCGGCGATCGTCAGCGTATGCGCGGCCTCACCGCCCGTCTGCCCTATAGAATAGACGCCGGCGACGGGGTCCGAGCCATAATGGATCGGCACGCAGCCCTGCAGGTTGGGCAGTTTGAAGGTGGTGATTCCGTCGCCGCCGTAGAACGTGCCGAGCAGTGAAAACAGCGCCTGATTTTGCTGAATCGGCAAGGTCTGGCCATTGCAGAGCGCCCAGCCCTTCGGGGCGTAGTTGAACGACATGAGGCGAATTTCGGAGAGATAGGGATTGCTCATGAGCGTTAGCCTCGCGAGGGGAAGATGCCATTGATGGCGATGCAGAAATTGACCGCGAGGTAGGGCATCATGTTGTTGTGCGGCTGTCCGCTTCCCGCCGACGCGATCGCGCCCGCGTTCAGGTTGCTGTTGGGCGGTTGCGCCGAATAGGCCGCTATCTGGCCTTTGCTGGTTGACGACACCGCCCAATGGCCCTGCATGTAGATCGCGTTGCTGGGACTGGGTGAGGTGGCGATCTCGTTGTCGGCGTTGAGGGTATGGCTGTGAACGCCACTTTCCGCCGCCGTCAAGGCGATCGTCGGCGTGCCGGCGGAATCACCCACATTATAGATCGAAAGCCCCGGGCCGGCTCCCTGATCCACCGGCGCCCGGCCTTGCAAATTCGGAAGCTGGAAATTCGACGTGCCATTGCCGCCGTAATAGGTGCCGATGAGCGAAAACAGCGCGGCGTATTGCGAGATCGGCAACAGCTGTCCATTGCACTGCAACCAACCCGTCGGCGCGAAATTGAAGGGAAAGATGCGAATTTCCGCTAAAAACTGGTCCGACATGGCAAGCTTCCCCTAATCGCTCTTCGGCGCGGCGCGCATTTCGATCGGACCCATCCTCAATTCTGAGACGGATAGATCCCGAACAGCGAGATGATGTAACTGACGGCGAGGTAGGGCTGCAGATTGGAGTGCGGGCTGCCGCCGGCGCTCGAACTGACTGACTGCGGCGACAGTGTCGTCGGCTTGCCGCTCCCGGCGCCATAAAGCGCAGTTCCCTGCTGGGTGCTGCTGGTCGTGGCGGGGTAGGCGTTTGCCGGGGAAGCCGAGGCCGCGCCGCCGGCGATGGCTTGCAGCGCATGGCTGTGCGAACCCACCTGCGTTGAGTTGAGCGTCACCGTCTCGACGCCGCCTGATTGACCGATCACGAACGACCCGAACGGGGCGCTCCCCTGATGGATCGGCACGCGCGACTGCAAATTCGGCAGGTTGAACGTGTTGACGCCATCGCCGCCGTAGGTCGTGCCGATGAGATTATACAACACCGAATACTCGGCGATGCTTTGCGCCGAGCCGTCGCAAAACGCCCACCCGACGGGGGCGAACGTGCCGGCGAACAGGCGGATTTCGCCCACATATGGACTGCCCACGCATACCCCTCCCGCTTGTCGCGCCAACATCGCGCCACGCCCACAGCCGCGAGATCGCGACGCTCGATGCGAAGAAAGCTAGTCCAACATACGTTACGTGACAACGGCTGTTTTCGTAACATTTCGGTTATATTCGTCACCTAACTGTCGCGGCTGGAAAAAACTCTTGCATCGAAACGCAAAAGACCAGTAGTTTTCAAAACAGCGGTACTGGCGATCCCAGCGCGTGAGTTTGCGAGCGTGAGCATGGCGATCCACAAACAGAATGCGCTTCCCGTTACGCTGGTCGATCTGCCCGAACTTGCCGAAACGTTTGTGGATTGCGTCAATAATGTCGTTTGGGACGGCCAGACGTTGCGGGTGGATCTCGGCGTGACCCGATATCCGGAGCCGGCGCTGATGGCGACCGGCGCGAAGCGTTATCCCGTCTGTCGATTGGTGTTGACCGGCGCCGCGGCCACTGCGCTGTTCGAGCGCTTGAAGCAATCGTCGGCGGCGCTCGCTAAAGGCGGCGAGGTTTCCGGATGACGCCGCGCGGTGGTTGGTTGAATTGTTAACTGGTCGCCGGCTTGATTTGAAAGCGGGTGGTTTGGCGATTGTCGTTGGCCTCATAAGCTCGGCGCTGTCCGTCGCGACGCCAAGATGCGAAGTTTGGAGGATATCATGTCTGTCACTTCCTCGCTCCTCTACATCTTGGACACGCAGAACGATCCCACCATCGACTCATTCCTCGTCACCAACGGCTCGACGGTGAGCTCGCCAAACGATCTGACTCCGGGAGGATCGACGATTGGCAGCAACTTCTTCGAAAGCCTGGTTGTCGATTCCGTCGACGCCGTCTATTTCGTCACCGTGCCAACCGGGGCGGGAGCCACGGCGAGCACCGCCGTGTACGAGGAGACCCTGGGGGCGCCGGCGAGTTTCGCCACGCCCAAATTCACCTATCAGGACGGGCAAGGCGATTTCATCGCCTCGATGGCGCTCGACGCCCCTGACCACATCATGTATTTCACGGCGGGCGGCGGCGGGCTGTTCGAGGAGAACTTCGGCTCCAGCTTCGCCAATACGCCGACGCAGACCAACCTGGCCACCTTCGGCGTCGGCGTCTCGCAAATGGTGTTCGATCAGGCCGATCACACCATCTACGCCCTGGGCGTGGCGACTTCGAACGTCGCCGCGACCACGGGCAACGGCGGCATCATCTTCACAGCGAATGGCGGCGTCAAGCAAACCAACATCGTCACCAACGACATTCTCTACAAGGTTTCGGGCGTCACGAAAAACGCGACATCAGGCAGTTTAACCCAGACTGCCACGCCCTTCCCCTACGCGGCGGACGGCGTCACGAGCGCCGTCGCGCTCGACACCGCGACCGACACGCTCTACATCGCGACCAATAGCGTGCAAACAGGTGGCGTATTCGGCCTCTACGCCGAGGCGCTGAGCGGTCCCAATGCCGGACAACTCACCACGGTGTTTCAGGAGACCCAGGCGCACGGCGTGGTGGAGCCGTCGTATCTCACCGTCGATTCGGCGACCGGCCAATATTATTTCTCGTCGGCGACGGACGACGGGATCTATACGGGTTCGGTCAATTCCCACAATGCGCCGACGCTGCTGACGGCGACCTCCGCCCCGGTGAAGGGCCTGTTCATCGACAACGCGCCCAACGCGACCGGCGCGGCGGTCAACGCGATTGACGGCAACACTGGCAAGACCACCGGCACGGTGACGACCGCCGACACGGTCAAGATCAACGTCACCTTCAGTCAGAACGTGTTTGTCTCCGGCACGCCGTCGCTGACGTTGAACGACGGCGGCGCGGCGACCTACTCCAGCGGCTCCGGCAGTTCGACGCTGACCTTTCTTTACACGCCCGCCGCTGGGCAAAATACGACGGGTCTGGCCTCGACCGGGGTCAGCGGCGGCTCGATTGCCGATAGCGCTGGCACTCCGGCCGTGCTGACCAGCGCAACGCAGACCTTCACGGGATTGAACGTCGAGACGACGGGGCCGAGTTTGAGCGTCACCGGCGTTACCGGCGACGTGATACAGGGCGCGGCGACGGCGACGACGCTGTTGCAGACGGACTCCATTTCCGACGCCTTCGGCCCCGGCTCGATCCACAGCGCCACCATCACGATCGCCAACGCTCAATTTGGCGATTCGTTGTCGATTCCCGGCGTTTCCAGCGGCACGCTCGACGGCGGCAAGGTCAGCGTCTCGGGCCTTGGCACCTCGACGCTGACCCTCACCGGCGACGACACCGTGGCCGAATATCAGACATTGCTGAACAGCGTCACCTATCAGGACCTGGGCGTGGACATGACGACCGTTGGCCACCCGACGCGCACCGTTGATTGGACGGTGGACGACGGCGTGCTCCCCTCCAACCTCGCGACCACGAGCGTGACGATCGAACGCATGCCCAGCGTTCAGGCCGGCGCGACCGCCACTTTCATCAGCGCCGGTCCCCCGGCGACGCTCGACCCGAGCTTGACCGTGACCGATCTCGACAACTCGATCGTCTCCGCGATCGTCAGGATCGCGAGCGGGTTCGTTTCGGGCGATACGCTCAATTTCACCAATTCGGGAACGATCACGGGCACGCAGGTGGGCGACGAATTGATCCTGAGCGGCGCGGCCACAGCGGCCGATTATCAGGCGGCGTTGGACTCCGTCTCCTACAGCTTCACCCCGGCCAACGGCGATCCCACCGTGCATGGGACGGATACGACGCGCACGATCGCCTGGGGCGTCTACGACGGCCTGCTAAATTCGAACTTCGCTACCAGCACCCTGGACCTTACCCCCTGCTATGTGACGGGGACATTGATCCTGACCGAACACGGCGAGAAGACGGTGGAGTCGCTGGTGATCGGCGATGTCGTACTCACCGCGGGGGGCGCGCGGCGGCCGATCAAATGGATCGGCACGCGCGGCTATTCCGCCCGCTTCGCCCGCAACAACGCCGACGCGCATCCCGTCTGTTTTAAGGCGGGATCGCTGGCCGACAACGTCCCGACCCGCGATCTCTGGGTCTCGCCGCAACACGCGATGTATCTCGACGGCTGGTTGATCCCGGCCAACCGGCTGGTCAACGGCGTGACGGTGTCGCAGCCGCTGCCGCGCGACGACGTGCGCTATTTCCACGTCGAGCTCGAAACCCACGATATTCTGATCGCCAATAGCGCGGCCTCGGAAAGCTTCCTCGACGACGACAGCCGCGGGATGTTCCACAACGCCGCGAGCTACGAAGCGCTCTACGCGCACGAGCGCGCGCGCCCGTCTGCCTATTGCGCGCCGCGCGTCGAGAGCGGCGAGGCATTGGAGCAAGTCCGCCGGCGCCTCGCCGCGCGCGCGGGTTTGTCGGTCGCG
This sequence comes from Pseudomonadota bacterium, assembly GCA_028876585.1. The sequence goes on from JAGWRL010000331.1 coordinate 8,844, forward strand.
CGGGAAATCGAACTGGGCGCGCTGGGCGGCGAAATCGAGCGACTTGACGCGCATGGCGTCGAGGGCTGGGCGCGCAGCGCCGCATTCCCTAGCGCCCCGGTATGCCTGGAAGCGCGCCTCGACGGCGAGAGTCTCGGCTACGCCTACGCGCAAGCGCGCCGCCCCGACGGGCATCACGGCTTCGCGCTGCGCTTTGCGCGGTCGCTCGATCCCAACCAGGTCGCGCGGGTCGAGATCGTGCGCGCGCTCGACGGCGCGCCTCTGCGCGCGAAGGGTCTGCAAGCCGCCTGAGCCATGGGGCTGATTGGTCACGTTGACGAAGCGACGCGCAGCCGGGTGTCGGGCTGGGCGTTCGACCCCGATCGCGCCGATCTTCCCGTCCATCTCGTCGTGCTGGCGAACGGGGAAGTGGCGGCGCGCGGCGTCGCCGACTCGCCGAGGCCCGACGTCAGCCGCCATCTGCAGCGGAACGGCGACTTCGGCTACGAATTCCGCCTGCGTGAGCCGCTGCCGGCGCGCGAACGGATCGTCGTGGAGGTTCGGCGCGAGGAAGACGGCGCGGCGCTGCCCAACTCTCCATTCGTGATCGAGCCGAGCGTCGGCTTCGACGCGGACACGCAAGCGGAATGGCGCTCGACGCTGGCGGCGGCGCAATCGGACTCGGATTACGAATCCAGAATCGCCTTTCTCGCCGACGCGCTTGAAGCGACTCGCGCGAGCTACCTCAAACGGCGCGGCGGCGTCGAGGCGCGCGAGCGAGAGATATTTGACCGATGGGCCGGCCAGGCGTTGACGCCCGAACCGCGGCAACCGCGCGTCCTCTTTATCGACGAGCGCACGCCCGATCCGACACGGGACGCCGGCTCAGTCGCCATCCTCTCGCATATGGCGGCGCTGCAACGCTTGGGCTTTGCGGTCAGCTTCGTCTCGGTTGGTCTCGAGCCCGATGTCGGCCCGTTGGCGGCGATCGGCGTCGCCTGTTACGAAAGGCCATTCGTCGCCTCGGTCGAGAATTTGTTGGAGCGACAGCGCGATTGCTACTCCGCGATCTATCTTCATCGCATGTCGGTCGCGTCGCGATACCTTGAACTGGCGCGCTTCCACCAACCGGGCGCCCGCATCGTCTACAGCGTCGCCGACCTGCACCACGTCCGCCTCGCAAGACAAGCCGCCGCCGAGCAACGCGAGGAATTGCGCGCGCCAGCCGAACGCGCGCGCTTGCGCGAACTCACGGCGGCGTGGGCGGCGGATGCGGTCGTCACCCATTCGCCCGCCGAAGCGAAGATTTTGCAACGGCACATGCTGCCCGCGAAAATCTTCGTTGTTCCCTGGGCGGTCGAGCCGCATCCGGTGCAAACGCCATTCGCCGATCGCTTCGGCGTCGCTTTCATCGCCGGCTTCGGCCACTCGCCCAACGTCGACGCGGCTTATGAGTTGGTTGACGCGATCATGCCGGAAATCTGGAAGAGCCATCCACAGATCAAATGCCTGCTGGTCGGCGCCGATATGCCGAAGTCGCTGCGCGCTCTCGCCAGCGACCGCGTCGAGGTCATCGGCGCGGTCGCCGACCTGGCGGAAGTGTTCGAGCGCGTGCGCGTGACCATCGCGCCGCTGGCGTTCGGCGCTGGCCTGAAAGGCAAGGTGCTCGACAGCCTCGCGGCGGGCGTCCCCTGCGTCTGCGCGCCGGTCGCGGCGGAAGGGTTCGATTTCGGTCCAACCTTGTCTGAACTCGTCGGCGCCGATGCGGCCGAATTGGCGCGCGGCGTCGTGTCAATGCACGAAGATGTGCAGGCCAACCGCGCCGCCGCCGACGCCGGACTGACGTACGTGCGGACGGTCGCCTGCGAAGCCCAGATCGATCATGCCCTGCGGCACGCGTTTAAGCTGCACGGCGCGATCAGCTCCGCAAACGGCGACGCCGAAAACTCGAGATAGTGAGCCTTTCAAATATGCCACGGCGCGAGAACGCCGAATTCCGCGTCGCGGCGACATCATCGAGTTTCATTTGCCGTTCCGGGTCGACCCGCCAATCTGTTAGTTGCGGACTGCGCCGGCTAGAAAACGATTGCGTTTCGTCTAAGCTCAACCTAATGCGACCGCGTTTCAGGGGCTTAATATTTGCTGGCCGAGCCGAAGACCTTTGACTCCGAGCGCACCTTGGCGTTTGCCGCACGCCGTCTTGGCCAACGCGCCGCCGCGCTCGAACATTTTCGCACCGCCGACGCCATTCGCCCTGGCGTCCCCTGGAACCTCGCCGACGTCGCCACGGAGTTGCGCGAACTCGGGCGGCTCGACGAGGCTGAAGAGGTCGCGCGCGCGATCATCGAGAAAAGCCCAGAATCGCCGATGGGCTGGCGGGCGCTGGGCGAATTGATGCGCCAGCGCGGCCAGCGGGCAGAAGCGCTGCAACATTTCCAGGCCGTCAGCGTCCGCGCGCCCGACGACCTCTGGGCGAGGGCCGGCATCGCCGTGGAGTTGCGCGCACTCGGGCGGCTCGACGAGGCCGAAGAGGTCGCACACGCGATCACCGAAAAAAACCCGGAATCGTTGATAGGTTGGCGGGCGCTGGGCGAATTGATGCGCCAGCGCGGCCGGCGGGCCGAGGCGCTGCAGCATTTCCAGGCCGCCAGCGCCCGCGCGCCCGACGACGTCTGGGGACAGGCCGACGTCGCTGGGGAGTTGCGCGAACTCGGGCGGTTCGACGAGGCCGAGCAGGTCGCGCGCGCGATCATCGCGAAAAACCCGGGATCGTCCATGGGCTGGCGGGCGCTAGGCGCGGTCGCGCGGTCGCGCGGCGACAGGCGGCAAGCGCTCGAATTTCTGTACTCAGCTGTAGCGCTAGAGCCTGACAATTTGTGGCTCAAAGTCGAAATAACCGTTGAATTTCGTGAATTGAAGCAATTTGAGGAGGCCGAAGCCTATGCGCAGCGGCTCACCGAGCGACAACCGGGCTCGGCGATCGCGTGGACGACGCTTGCGAATTGTTCCCGCCACACCCGACCGGCAGGCGAAGTTCTCGCGTTGTTCGAGCAAGCGGTCGAGCGCGAGCCCGCAAGCCTTTTTGCGCGAGAGGCGCTTGGCAACGAATATGCCGCCAGGTGGCGGCTTGATGACGCGGAGCGTCAATATGACGAAATGCTGGCCACGGACCGGCGAAACCTCGCCGCTCTAATCGGCAAGGCGCAAGTCGCGAGGCGACGCGGCGACCACGAAAAAAGCCTTGAAATATTAGCGACCACGGCGAGATCTGAGCCAGACAGCGAGCGGGTCAGCATCGAATATGCGCGCGACCTCGTCGAGGCTGGCCGCCACGAAGACGCCGAGCTAATGCTCGGCGCGCTGATCGAACGCAATCCGAATCAGCCCTGGACGCTGCTGTTTTTAGGCCACACTGCGCGCGCGCTAGGCGACGGCGAGAAAGCTCGCCGTTTTTTCGAGGCCGCCGTCGCATTCAGCGCGACGAGTGACCAAGCGCGCGTGGAAGTCGCCGTCGAGGAGTACAGGGCTGGACGGAGCGGGGACGCTCGCCTCCGGCTGGAAGAGATTCTCGCCCGCCGGCCGGATTTCGTTCATGCGATCGAGGCGATGAGCCATGTCGCACAAGGCTCGCACGATATCGAGACCGCCTACGAAATGCGCCGCGCCGCACTCGTGCTCGACGGTTCTCAGCTGGGACGCCGAATGGGCCTCGCCTGGCTGGAAGCCGCGATGGGGCAGACAGAGGCGGCGAATCGCATCGCTTCGGATTGCGAGGCCTGGTTCGGCGCGCTTCCCGAGATCTCGTTGGCGCGCGCCCATTTCCAGAGGATCGCCGGCGATCACGCGAGGGAGTTCGAGTTGCTGACCGAGGCTCGGATTGCCTTTCCCACACATTTCGACATTTGGTTCCATCTCACAAAGGCTATGATTGCCGGGGGCCGGTTCGAGGACGCGTTGCGCGCCGTTGAGGCGCCGCCGAATTGCACTGTGCGTGAGCGTTCCCGGGTGCAGTTCTTGCGCGGCGAGATCGCCGCGGCGCAATGGCGGCTCGAAGAAGCGAATGCGCATTACGCCTCAGCGCTGGCTAATTCTCCCGCCGAGAGCTGGTTCCATTTCGGCGTCGCACGCAATGCGCTCGCCCGCGTCGACATGGAAGTTGTCGAGAAAAGTCTGATCGCGATGACCCGCGCCGACCCGGCCCATCGTGCGCGACACAACGGCGGTTGCAAGCCGATGCAGACGCATGTCGGCCAAATCCTCGACGAATATCGAGTTGACGGGGACTCGCTCGCGCGATTGCGCGCCGCCAATGCTTCGCGCTACCCCATCGCCGCGCTGCAAGCCCTGGTGCGTGAGCGGCCGGATTACACCCCCGCCGCGATTGGTCTACTCATTCAATTACGCCGCAAGGGATTGTTCGATCGCCCGGCGCCGCGCCACGCCACGGAACTCATGATCCCGCGCAAGATCAGTCAATATTGGGACGAGCGGATACCGCCTGATATCGAACGTCTATGTGAAGAGTGGCGAACGAAGAACCCCAATTTCGTCTATCGGCGGTTCTCCAACGCCGAGGCTCGACGCTTTCTGGATGAACACGGGCCACCCGGCGCGCGGCGCGCCTTCGATTTTGCGGTCGAGCCCGCGATGAAGGCGGACTTGTTTCGCTTGGCTCTGCTTGTCCACGAGGGTGGATTTTATGCCGACGCCGATGACAGGTGTCTAAAGGCTCTCGATGAGGTTGCCGCCCCCGGTTGTGAGCTCCTCATATACCAAGAGGATTTCGGCACGGCGGCGAACAACTTCATCGGCGCGATTCCGCAGCATCCGGTACTTGCACTCGCGCTTGCCGACGCCATCGAAGCGATCAACCGCGGTGATCGTGACTTACTGTGGCTGGCGACGGGACCGGGACTTATAACGCGCAGTCTCGCCAGACATCTCGCTGAAGGGAAAGGCGCGCTCGAACGTATTCGTGTGCTGGATCGGCATGAACTTCATCTGGCGATCGCGGTGCATTGCGCCGCCAGTTACAAACATAGTGGACAACATTGGCTGCAAACGACCTTTGGCAAAACACGCGGGACGCCAAAACGCAATGGCGAAACCTCTGTTGCCCAGATAAATTGAGCCGAGTCTGGTTTTTGTTCTTGAGCGAAGCCTTAAGAACAAATCATCTGTCGATGATCATTTTATGCGGGATATACTTGTGAACGCATAGATGGAAGGTGGGCGCTGGATTGTCACAACTCCGCACGTCTGCGGCGGCGCGGCGCCTCTTCAGCCGACAATTTCCACTTGCCTATCTAAGTCAAATCGGTCAACATCAAAGGATACGCGTCTAACCCTTTGAAATTGCAGGAACGAAATGGCACCCGGTTCGACTCCTAGAACGGCTCTTGTCCTTGGCGCAGGTGGATTTATCGGCAGCCACTTGGTGCGGCGGTTAAAAGACGAAGGCGTCTGGGTGCGCGGAGTCGATCTTAAATATCCGGAATTCAATGAGACAGAGGCGGATGATTTCGCTATCGGCGATCTTCGGCGTCAGGATTTTTGTAACCTGATAGTTGATCGGCGGTTCGACGAGGTTTACCAGCTCGCCGCCGACATGGGCGGCGCTGGTTATATTTTCACGGGCGAGCATGACGCGGATGTCATGCATAATTCGGCGTCGATAAACCTGAACATTGCGGACGTCTGCCACAAACGAAACATCAAGAAATTGTTCTATTCCTCTTCCGCTTGTATGTATCCCGCCTACAACCAGGAAGATGCAAATAATCCAAAATGCTCCGAGGATTCGGCCTATCCCGCCGCGCCCGATAGCGAATATGGCTGGGAAAAGCTGTTTAGCGAGCGGCTCTATTTGGCCTTCCGGCGTAATTACGGCATGCAGACCCACGTTGCTCGCTATCATAATATTTTCGGGCCGCAGGGCACTTGGACTGGCGGCAAGGAGAAGGCGCCGGCGGCGATTTGCCGCAAGGTGGCAATGGCCAGGAGTGGGGACGCAATCGAAATATGGGGCGACGGCGAACAAACCCGCTCGTTTCTGTATATCGACGAATGTGTGGAAGGCAGCATCAGGCTGCTGCGTTCCGATTTCACCGGACCTGTGAACATCGGATCCGAAGAGATGGTCACTATCAACCAACTAGTTGATATGATAGCGGAAATTGCCGGCAAGCGCATTGAGAAGCGGCATGTTCCCGGCCCCCTCGGCGTGCGAGGCCGCAATTCCGACAACCGCTTGATCCGTGAGAAGCTACGTTGGGCGCCGCAATTGCGTCTTCGTGACGGACTTGAGGCAACGTACAAATGGGTCGAAACCCAAGTACACCGCAATCGGTAACAATATTTTCGGGCGCTCCAAGAGCGCGCCTGGGGGCGACGGCTGCGGCCCTACGAATTGACCATCGGCAAAATGAGACCCCGACGACTTTGGGGCGCGGTTGAGGCCTCGGTCGTTGCGTGATGAATGCTCGTGGTTTAATTGTGCGGGCTTGAAGCTCGGTCGGGCTTTCGCAATGGTTCTAGGGAAGTACTTCCGGGGGGCGTCGAATGAATGCGCAATACCTTGAGAATGAACGAAAATCGCTAGCCGCTATATGGAATGGCTGGCAGGGCGGCAATCCTGCTCTCGCCGACATCCAAATTTCTTGCCTGGCGCTTACTTACTTGTTCGATTCCAAGCCGACGAGCATAGCCTCGATCGGCATTCCTGCACGGGAGGAGCTTCTCGCCGGAAACGCCATGATGGCTGGCTCCAATTCTTACGTAATTCTCGGCACGCAATCTTCGCGCGAGTATCGCTCACAGCTGAATGATTTGAACAATGTTCTCCTGGGCGCCGGCGCCGAACCCAAAACGCAGACCGCTGATCTCACCTTGGCCGGTTCTTGGCCGAAGCTTCTTCAGGCTATGGTGATAGGGGGAATTGGCGTTCTAGGCATGGACGCCGCTTGGGCGATTTCGGAACCCAATTTCTGGAATACTTTAAAAGAATTTGTCGCCGCGTCAGGCGCTGCGGTGTATATTAGGGGTGCACTGGATTGGAAGCACGCGGGCGTCTCGATGGCGCTTCTTCGTTCGATGCCTGCAGATATCGGAATGGACTTTGTCGCGTCGACCCCATCCTCATTGTGGTTCGCGCCGGCCGGCGAATCGGCGGGCAAGTTGCGCCAATTGCTACGCACGTCCGGTATTGTGAGCGACCCGGCGGAGAGGGAGGACGACAAGGTCGCGTTTACGATCGAAAACACGTGGATGCCCGGATTGGTCGACGATTCCGGACGCGTCGCGCGAATGGTTATTCCCTGTAACCGTCCCGTCGCGCCCGACATATATTTTGCGACGGGCTGGTCTTCCGTCGAGTCGGACGGCCGGTGGACCAATAGCGAGGACAAATCCCTGATCACGGTGCCACTTCCGGCGGAAGTTGAGACGGTTAACCGCGTGGCGATCACCGGTAATGCGTGGGTTTCCCCAACCGATACGGACCAAGTCGTCGAGTTTGGAGTCGGCTCCGGGTCGCAATCCCGCGTGACCCAAACTTTCAACGATGGGGGCGAAATTCTGACCATTGCCTTGAAAGTCTCCCCCGTTGACATTTCCAACCGGCAGCTATCCCTATGGATCGGTGTGCGGAGCCCGGGTCGTCCTAGCGACCATGGCGCGTCGGACACTCGACTGTTGGGTTACAAAGTTCGGACAATCAGCGTGTTCGGCTAAATGCGACGGCGCAGCTTTTCCCGGCCGTCGCTGCGGCGTTTGCCTCGATAAGCCGGGATCGTAGATTCGCTCCGACGTCTGATGCGCCTCAGACGAAGGTTATATAGTTAGGCTTGTTAGAGGATTCGATGAAAGTCATTGTGAATGCTTTGGGATACCAGGGCCAGAGCGGCGGCGCGGGAGGAGCCGGGGTTTTTTTACAGTATCTCGTCTCGCGGCTGGCGGAGAGCTGTAAAGTCGATGTCCTTGTGCCGCAAAATTCCAAGGCGTTTACCGTAAGGCCGCGCGACGTTCGCTTCCTTGAACTGCCCTATCTCACTGGCGGCACCCTGATGCATTTGCGGGACGGGCCGACCGTGGTGCTGGATCCGTTCGGAAGCCTGCCGTGCGATGACTTCCCCGACGAATTGGGGCTGTGCGTAATCATTCACGACTTGATGCACCTTGAACAACCGTATTATTTCGTCGCCTCCGAGAAAGAAGAAAGATCGGTCGGATTCGCGCGTGGGTTGCAGCGTGCGGACTCCGTAATCGTGTTTTCGGCCGACCAGGCGCGTGCGGTGCGGCGGTTCTTCCCCGGCGCGCGACCCGTCGTGATCCCGCATCTGCCCTATTTGACGCTGCAAGACGCCGAGCCACGGACCAACTTGGCGACGCTTCCCGCTGAGCTCGACAATTACGTATTGTTTCCCGCGGTAAAATGGCCGCACAAGAATCACAAGACAGTCGTCGAGGCGTTCGACGCCTACATTCGCCACACCGGCTCCGACTTGCAGCTCGTGATGTGCGGGGGCGCCTGCGCCGAAAGCCGCTTCAGCTACCTGCCGGCGCTAGATGGACTTAGCCC
>JAGWRL010000332.1 GCA_028876585.1 Pseudomonadota bacterium
ATCGCCGCGCGCGCAACCGCCGGCGGCACCCAGGAGATCAGCCGCGGGTCGAACGCGTTCGGGATGATGTAGTCGGCGCCGAATGTGAGCCGCCGTCCGGTGGATGCGGTGTGCACCTCGTCCGGCACGTCCTCGCGCGCGAGGTTGGCCAGCGCCTCGGCGGCGGCGATCTTCATCGCCTCGTTGATCGTGCTGGCGCGCACATCGAGCGCGCCGCGGAAGATGTAGGGGAAGCCGAGAACGTTGTTGACCTGATTGGGATAATCCGACCGCCCGGTGGCGATGATGACGTCGTCGCGCACGGCCTGGGCGTCCTCGGGCGTGATCTCCGGGTCGGGGTTGGCCATGGCGAAGATGATCGGGTTCGCCGCCATCGTCTTGACCATCTCGGGCGTCAGCGCGCCTTTGGCCGAGAGGCCGAAGAAGATGTCGGCGCCGACCATCGCGTCGGCGAGGCTGCGCGCCTGGGTGTCGACGGCGTGCGCCGACTTCCATTGGTTCATGCCCTCGGCGCGGCCGCGATAGACGACGCCCTTGGTGTCGCACAAAGTCACGTTTTCCGGCGCGAAGCCCATCGCCTTGATCAGGTCGAGGCAGGCGATGCCGGCCGCGCCCGCGCCGTTGCAGACCAGCCGCGTCTGCTTGATGTCGCGCCCGGTCAGCCGCATCGCGTTCAGCATGCCGGCGGCGGCGATGATGGCGGTGCCGTGCTGGTCGTCGTGAAACACCGGAATGTCCATCAATTCGCGCAGGCGCTCCTCGATGATGAAGCACTCCGGCGCCTTGATGTCCTCCAGATTGATGCCGCCGAACGACGGCCCGAGAAACTTCACCGCATTGATGAACTCTTCCGGGTTCTCGGTGTCGATTTCGAGATCGACGGAATCGACGTCGGCGAAGCGCTTGAACAGCACCGCCTTGCCTTCCATCACCGGCTTGGCGGCGAGCGCGCCGAGATTGCCGAGGCCGAGAATCGCGGTGCCGTTGGTGATGACGGCGACCAGATTGCCGCGCACGGTGTAATCGTAGGCGGTCGAGCGGTCGGCGGCGATCGCCTTCACCGGCACGGCGACGCCGGGGGAATAGGCGAGCGAGAGGTCGCGCTGCGTCGCCATCGGCTTGGTGGCGACGACTTCGAGCTTGCCCGGCCGCCCGCGCGAATGAAAGTGCAGCGCTTCCTGATCGGTGATCGAAAAACGCGGCCCGTTGCCGGGAGTCTTCGCCATGTCCGGGTTCCCTCCGTCTTGACGAGGGATGCGCGTGCGAACGGCGCCCCCGCGCGCGCCCTCTGACGCTGTCGCGCTTCTAAAGCATGCGCGGCGTTTGGCAAATGGCGCGAACATTCGCATAAGTGGGCGCGCCCTTTGGAGAGCCCGATGTCCGATTCAGACGCCCTCGCCGGGATGATGCGCGCGCGCTTTTCCTGCCGCGCCTTCCTGCCCGACGCCGTGCCGGAGGCGACCATTCGCCGCATCGTCGAGGCGTCGCGCTGGGCGGCGTCGTGGAGCAACGTGCAGCCGTGGGAGATGTTGATCACGCGGCCGGAGACGACGCGAAAGCTGGCCGATCGGCTGGTCGGCCTCGCCCGCGCCCGCGTCGACGCGGCGCCCGACGCGCCCTTTCCGCCCGCGTTCGAGGGCGTCCATCTGCGACGCCGGCGCGAGGTCGGCTTCGGCCTTTACAACGCGCTGGGCATCGCGCGCGACGACCGCGCGGCGCGCGAGGCGCATTTCCTCGAAAATTTCCGCTTCTTCGGCGCGCCGCATGTCGCGCTCGTCACCATGCCCGCCGGCATGGGCGTCTATGGCGCGCTCGACGCCGGCAATTTTCTCAGTTGTTTCATGCTGGCCGCCCATGCCGAGGGCGTGGCGACCATCGCGCAGGCGGCGCTGGCGCAATATGCCGGCGCGATTCGCGAGATGTTTCAGATCGCCGCCGATCGCGCCTTTCTGTGCGGCGTTTCGTTCGGCTACGCCGACATGGCTCATCCCGCCAACGGGTTCCGCGCCGCGCGCGCCGCGGCGGACGAGATTTTCCGCTTCGTCTGAGCCGGCGCCCGCCGTTCACGGCGCGATGCGAATTTGCGTTCCCGCCGCTTTGAGCGCGCAAGCGATGTCGTCGGGCGGCGCGACGTCGCAGATCATCAGGTCGATCCCTAAGAAACCGGCGATCCGCGCCCGCGCTGCGCGGCGGAATTTCGAGCCGTCGCACAAGAGAACTTTGGTGGTCGCGCGCCGGAGGTAGAGCCGCTTCATCTCGCTGTCGTCGAGCGAATAATCGTACAACCCGTCCTCGGTGAGACCGGAGACGCCGAGGAAGGCGATGTCGAACCGGCGGCGCTCGAAAGACGCGCGCGCCGCCGGCCCGCTGACTGAGGGTTCCTCGCCGCGCGCCTGCCCGCCCGGCAGGTGCGGATCGTGGTCGTAACTGGCGAGCAGCGTCGCCGTGCGCAGGCTCGCGGTGAACACATTGAGCGCGGCGCGCTCGGCCAGGATCTGGGCGAGCGCGTGCGTGGTGGTGCCGACGTCGAGCGCGATCGCCTGTCCGGGTTGCGCCAGTTCCGCCGCCGCGCGGGCGATGCGGCGTTTCGCGTCCGCGTTGCGGCGCGCCCGCGCTTCGAAAGACGGCTCCTCATCGTCGATGGCTTCGCCCGCCGCGCCCCCGAGCGCGGCCGCCCCGCCATGGGTGCGGATCAACTGGCCGGCGCGCTCGAGTTCGATCAGGTCGCGGCGAATGGTCATCTCCGACACGCCGATCTCAACCGCCATTTGGGCGACGAACAGAAAGCCGCGCTTGCGCGTCGCCTCGACCAGCAGCGTCTGGCGCATCGGCGTCGGCAGGAGAATGGACTCGCCGCGGGCGTCAGCCGAGGTTTTCTCCAGGGCAAGGTTGCGAAGCAGCGCAAGGCGAGGCGGCATGGCGCAATTTCCTTTGAATAGGCGATTCTCAGTAGCGCATTTTCAAACATATTAAAACATATTTCTTTCATTCTTGCGCGTTTTTGTGCGTCTTACGGACGCCTATGTCGCGACGACCCAATGCCGCCGCCTCTGGGCGGCCCCCGAGTTCGAATAAGCAGCTGATACAGATGAGATAACTCTCGCACCGTGCCGAAGCGCCACGACGCGGACGCGCTCGCCAAGCGCCGATGTCGCCCAAGCGCGCGTGGGGCAGCCGCCTCGCCATTGTTCGAGGCTTGATTTAGATCAATGCCGCCAGCGGGCGGCGTTACGCCGCGATCGGCCGCTCGGGGGCGAAATAATCGAGATAGCGGCCCTCGATGTCGGCGACGCGCAGCACCACGAACACGTCGGTGGTGCCAAACGCCTCGTCGATCACCGCCTCGCGGCCAAAGCGCGCGCCGAGGCGCAGATAGCCCTTCACCAGCGGCGGCAATTCGCGCAAGGCGCGCGGATCGGGCGCCGCCGCCGCCTCCTGCGCGCGGCGCGCCCCGGCCGCCGGCGGCGCCGACCATTCCGGCTCGACGG
>JAGWRL010000333.1 GCA_028876585.1 Pseudomonadota bacterium
GCTTCATGGCGGTGGCCGGTTGGGACAGCATGGCCGCCATCTATGCGGCGATCGAAGCGACCAAGGGCTCGGTCGATCCCGACAAGGTCATGGCGGCGCTCAAAGGCTGGAAGAGCGAGAGCCCGCGCGGTGAGATCATGATCGACCCCGACACGCGCGACATCGTGCAGAACATGTATGTGCGCAAGGTCGAGACGAAGGACGGGCAGCTTTACAACATCGAGTTCGAGACCATCCCGATGGTCAAGGACCCGTTCAAAGCCGGTAAGAAATAGTGCCTGCGTTGGATTCGCCCGAAGGCTTGCCGGCGCCCATCGGGGGCGGCGGCAGATGCTGACGCTGCTGCTCGACGGCGTCGCCTATGGGATGCTGCTGTTCGTCCTGAGCGCCGGGCTCGCGGTCACGCTCGGGTTGATGAACTTCATCAACCTCGCGCATGGCGCCTTCGCCATGCTCGGCGGCTATGTCACGGCGCTGCTGATGAACCGCGCCGGCGTCCCCTTCCTCGCCACGCTGCCGCTGGCGTTCCTGATCCCGGCGCTGGTCGGCGTCGGGATGGAGCGCACGCTCTATCGTCGGCTCTATGGCGCGAGCCCGCTCGATCAGGTGCTGTTCACCATCGGGCTGGTGTTCATGGCGATGCCGGCGGCCAATTATCTCATCGGCAACCAGCCGCAGCAGATCAACCTGCCCGATTTCCTGCACGGCCGGCTGGAGTTCCACGGCGTCGGCATCGGGGTCTACCGGCTGTTCACGATTGCGCTGTGCGGCGCCATCGCGGCGGCGTTGCAGGTTTTCCTGGTCGGCACCCGCTTCGGCGCCCAGTTGCGCGCGGCGGTCGATGACGCGCGCGTCGCGGCGGGGATGGGGATCAACGTCGATCTCCTGTTCGCCGTCACCTTCGCCGTCGGCAGCGGTCTGGCGGGCTTGGGCGGCGCGCTGGCGGCCGACGTGGTCGGCGGCGTCGATCCGAGCTTCCCGCTCAAGTTCCTGGTGATCATGCTGATCGTCGTCACCATCGGCGGCGCCAACGGCATCCTCGGCGCGTTGTTTGGCGCGCTGCTGCTCGGCGTGCTCGACGTGCTCGGCAAATATTACGTGCCCTCGATCGGCGCCTTCATCATCTATGCGGTGATGGTGGCGACGCTGGTGCTGCGCCCGCATGGCCTGTTCGCCAAGGGCGACGGACGATGATCGAAAAGTTCGAACATCGCGCGATGACAGATATTCTCGGCCATCTGCGCCGGCGCGAGCGTTGGGGCGTCGCCGAGATCGCGTTCTGGCTGGCGCTGGTCGTCGGCATCGTCGCCTTCCCCGCGCGCGCGGCGCTGGTCAACGAGGCGCTGATCGCCGGCCTGTTCGCGCTGTCGCTCGATCTCATCCTCGGCCTGACCGGCGTCGTCTCGCTGGGCCAGGCCGCGTTCTTCGGCGTCGGCGCCTATACCGCCGCGATCCTCGCCAACGCCGGCTACAACGATCCCCTCCTCGGCCTGGCCGCCGCCATCGTCCCGGCCGCGCTGGTCGGCCTCGCCACCGCGCCGCTGCTGCTGCGCGGCTCCGATCTGACGCGGCTGATGGTGACGATGGGGGTGGCGCTGATGCTGGGCGAACTCGCCAATCGCGAGGACGGCTGGACCGGCGGCGCCGACGGGCTCAACTTCACCGTCGCGCCGCTGTTTGGCCGCTTCTCGATCGGCTCGTTCGGCGAGGGGCCGCGCAACGCGGCTTTGTTCAGCCTCGCGGTGCTGTTTGTGCTGTTCCTGTTCGCCCGCCGGCTGGCGCGCTCGCCGTTCGGCATTTCGCTGACCGCCGTGCGCGAGAACCAGCTGCGCGCCCGCGCGCTCGGCGTTTCCGCCTCGCGGCGGATCATCGCGATCTACACCGTCTCGGCCGCCTTCGCCGGCGTCGCCGGGGCGCTGCTCGCCGAGACGACGCAGATCGCCTCGCTCGACCTGTTCGAGTTCCACCGTTCCGCCAATGTGATGCTGATGCTGATCATCGGCGGCGCCGGCTATCTCTATGGCGGCGTCATCGGCGCCGGCCTGTTCATCCTCATCCGCGACGTCGTCTCGGCGCAGACGCCGGAATATTGGGAGTTCTGGATCGGCCTGATGCTGGTGGCGCTGGTGTTGTTCGGCCGCGAGCGGCTCGCGGGCCTGGTGAGGCTGAAGCGATGAGCGCCCCGGCTTTGGAGGCGCGCGGCCTGTCGCGCCGTTTCGGCGGCCTCGTCGCCACCGACGATGTCAGCTTCTCGCTGCAACCGGGCGCGCGACAGGCGCTGATCGGCCCCAATGGCGCCGGCAAGACGACGCTGATCAACCTGTTGACCGGCGTGCTCAAGCCGACCGCGGGCGCCGTGCTGCTGCAAGGCCGCGACGTCACCCATGTCTCCGCCAGCCAGCGCGTGCGCCGCGGCCTCGCCCGCACGTTTCAGATCAACCAACTCTTCCCCGATCTCAGCCCGGTCGAATCGCTCGGCCTCGCCATTTCCGAGCGTGAGGGGCGCGGCTGGGATTTCTGGCGCGCCGCCGGCAAGCGCGAGATCGTCGCCGAGATCGAGGACCTGCTGACCCGCTTCAACCTGAGCGAGGTCTACGACCAACCAACGCGCTCGCTGCCCTACGGCAAGCAGCGCTTGCTGGAGATCGCGCTGGCGCTCGCCTGCCGCCCGCTTGCGCTGCTGCTCGATGAGCCCGCCGCCGGCGTGCCGGAGGATGAACGCCACGACATTCTCGCCGCGCTGGCGCAATTGCCGGCCGAGGTCGCGATCCTGTTGATCGAGCACGACATGGATCTCGTGTTCTCCTTCGCGACGCGCATTTCCGTGCTGGTGGCCGGGCGCCTGTTGTGCGAGGGGACGCCCGACGAGATCGCCGCCGACCCGCGCGTGCGCGCCGTTTATCTCGGGGAGGACGCGCATGGCTGAACTGTTGCGCGTCGAGGGTCTGTGCGCCGGCTATGGCGCGGCGCGCGTGATCAACAATGTCAGTTTCACGCTCGAACAGGGCCAGTCGCTGGCTTTGCTCGGCCGCAACGGCGTCGGCAAGACGACGCTGGTCAATTCGCTGATCGGGACAACCACCCGCCACGGCGGCCGGCTGTTCCTCAATGGCGAGGATTTGACCCGGCTCGCGCCGCATCTGCGCGCCGCGCGCGGCATCGGCTGGGTGCCGCAGGAGCGCGACATTTTTCGCTCGCTCTCGGTCGAGGAGAACCTGACCGCCGTCGCCCGCCCCGGCGCCTGGACGCTGGAGCGGGTCTATCAGATGTTCCCGCGCCTGAAAGAGCGCCGCCGCAACGGCGGGCGGCAGTTGTCGGGCGGCGAACAGCAGATGCTGGCGATCGGCCGCGCGCTAGCGCTCAACCCCAAGCTGCTGCTGCTCGACGAGCCGACCGAGGGCCTCGCGCCGATCATCGTCGACGAATTGCTGGCCGCGTTCCAGCGCCTCGCCCGCGACGGCCTGTCGATGATCCTGGTCGAGCAGAAGCCGAAGAAGATCCTGCCTTTCACCGACGAGGCGATCATCCTCAACCGCGGCGCCATCGCCTACGAGGCGAAGAGCGCCGACCTGATCGCCGACCCGGCGGCGCTGGAGGCGCATCTGCACGCGGCGGGGTAGGGCTCAGCCGTTCCCCAACAGCCGCGTCGTCGAATGGCCGGCCACCGTCTCCACCAGCAGCACCTTGCCGCCGCGCGCCTGCACCACATCGGCGCCGACGACGTCTTCGATTCTGTAATCCGCGCCCTTCACCAGCACATCAGGCAGCAGCGCGTCGATGATCTCCTTCGGCGTGTCCTCCTCGAAGATCGTCACCGCCGCGACGCCTTTCAGCGCTCCCATCACGCAGGCGCGGGCCGCCTCGTCCTGCGCCGGCCGGGCGGGGCCTTTGAGCCGGCGCACCGAGGCGTCGGAGTTCAGCGCCACGATCAGCCGGTCGCAGGCCGACGCCGCCTGCGCGATCAGCGCGACATGGCCGGGATGGATCAGGTCGAAACAGCCGTTGGCGAAGCCGACGCTCAAGCCCTGCCGCGCCCAATCGGCGCGCTGCGCTTTCGCCTCGTCCCAGGACAACAGCCGCCCGGCCGGCTCGCCGCCTTGCGGGCGCATCGCCGCGATCAATTCGTCGAGGCTCAACGTCGCCGTGCCGGCCTTGGCCACCACGACGCCGGCGGCGTGATTGGCGAGCGACAGCGCCTCCGCCATGTCGAAGCCGCAGGCGAGCGCCGTCGCCAGCGTCGCCACCACGGTATCGCCGGCGCCCGACACGTCGAACACTTCGCGCGCCACCGTCGGGGCGTGGATCGCCGCGCCCTCGCGCGGATAATAGCTCATGCCCTGTTCGGAGCGGGTCAGCAGCAGAGCGCCGCCGAACTGGCGCTGCGCGGCGCGCGCGGCCGCCTCCGCTTGCGCGTCCGTGCCGACTGGCATCGAAGTCGCGCGGGCGAGTTCGCCGCGGTTGGGGGTGACGAGATCGGCGCCGCGATAGGCGGAAAACTCCGGCCGCTTCGGATCGGCCACCACCAGCTTGCCGGCCGCCTTCGCCTGCGCGATCGCCCCCGCCAGCACGCGATCGCCAAGCATCCCCTTGCCGTAATCCGACAGCACGAGAATGTCGCACTCGGCCAGCGCGCGCTCGACCGCGGCGAGCGCGGCGGCTTCCGTCTCGCCGCGCAGCGGATGCTCGTCCTCGTGGTCGAGCCGGACGATCTGCTGCCGGTTGGAGATCACCCGCATCTTGCGGATCGTGCGCCGGCTCGGCTCCTCGCAAAGCAGCGCCCGCACCCGGCCGAACGGCGCCAGCAGCGCTTCGACCTCGCTGGTCCCGCCCGCGCCGACCACGCCGACGAGCCAGACCTGCGCCCCGAGCGCGGCGACATTGGCGGCGACATTGGCCGCCCCGCCCGGCACGGCGCGCATTTCGACGCCGCGCACCACCGGCACCGGCGCCTCGGGCGAGATGCGGTCGACCCGGCCGGTGAGATATTCGTCGATCATCACGTCGCCGATCACGGCGACGCGGGCGCCCGCCAGCCGCCTTACGCGCTCCGGCGTCATGGCGTTGCGGCCGGGGCGGGGCGGGCGGGGTCGCGAAACGGGGGAACGTGCATCGGCGCGGCGCTCGGCAGGGGGTTACGCGCGGGAGGCAGGGCGGGCGGCGCGCGCGAA
>JAGWRL010000334.1 GCA_028876585.1 Pseudomonadota bacterium
ACGCCGATCTCGTCGGTCGCGCCAAAACGGTTCTTGGTGGCGCGCAGCACACGGAAGGCGTGCGCGCCGTCGCCCTCGAACGACATCACCGCGTCGACCATGTGCTCGACCACGCGCGGCCCGGCGATCTGGCCGTCCTTGGTGACGTGGCCGACCATCACCACCGCCGCGCCGCTCGATTTGGCGAAGCGGATCAGCGCCTGCGAGGCGGCGCGCACCTGGCTGACGCTGCCGGGCGAGGATTCGACCGCGTCGCTCCACAGGGTCTGGATCGAATCGAGGATGACGAGTTTGGGCGCGTCGCCGGAGGCCAGCGTGGCGATGATGTCCTCCACCAGCGTCTGCGCCGCCAGTTGCACCGGCGCGCCCGACAGGCCGAGCCGGTGCGCGCGCAGGCGCACCTGCTCGGTCGATTCCTCGCCCGAGACATAGACCACCCGGCCGCCGCGCTTTGCCAGCGTCGCGCAAGCCTGGATCAGCAGCGTCGATTTGCCGATGCCTGGCTCGCCGCCGATCAGCGTCGCCGAGCCCGGCACGAAACCGCCGCCCGCGACGCGGTCGAGTTCGCTGATGCCGGTGACGATGCGCTGCACCGGCTTGGAGACGCCCGACAGGCTCTCCAGCGCGAAGGCGCGGCCGACGAGGCCCTTGCGCGCCGAAGCGCCGCCGACGCCGAGCGCGGCGGCCTCCTCGATGATGGTGTTCCACTCGCCGCAGGCCTCGCACTTTCCCGCCCAGCGCTGCGAGACCGCGCCGCAATTCTGGCAGACATAGGAGGCGCGGACGCGGGCCATCAGGGAGCGGCGCCCCCCACCCCAACCCTCCCCCACGAGGGGGGAGGGGGCCGACGCCGCGGCGGGAGCTCGCTCATGTCGGCGGGCAGCCGTTGTCCCTCAGCACCGCGCCGGCGAGATACAGCGAGCCGGCGATCAATATGCGCGGCGGCTGCGGCCAATCCTGCGCCGCCAAGGCGTCGAGCGCCGCGCCGACGCTGCCCGCCACGCGCGCGGCGAGCCCGGCGCAGCGGGCGTATTCGGCCACCTCCTCGGCCGAGCGCGCGACATGCTCGCCCGGAATCGGCACCGCGATCACCTCGCGCGCCAACCCCTTGAAATGGGCGAGGAAGGCGCCGGTGTCTTTGGTCGACAATGTGCCGCAGATCATCGCCAGCGGGCGCGGCGCCGCCTCCTCGAAATCGGCCATCGCTTCGCTCAGCACCCGCCCGCCGGCCTCGTTATGGGCGCCGTCGAGCCAGATTTCGGCGCCGGCGGGCGCGCGCGCGACCAGCGCGCCGGAGCGCAGCCGTTGCAGCCGCGCCGGCCATTGCGCCTGCGCCAGGCCGCGCTCGAACGGCGCGGCGGCCAGCTCGGGCGCGACGAGGCGCAGGGCGGCGACGGCGGCGGCGGCGTTGCCGAACTGATGCCGGCCGGGCAGGCGGGGCTTGGGCAGATCGAGCAATCCCTGCTCGTCCTCGAACACCAGCCGGCCGTTCTCCTCGCGGATGAAATAGTCGCGGCCTTCGAGCCGGCGCGGCGCCCGCAGCCGGATCGCCTCGCGCTCGATCACCCGCAGCGCCTCGTCGGATTGCGCGGCCAGCACCGCCGGCGCGCCGGCCTTGAGAATGCCGGCCTTCTCGTAGGCGATCTTCTCGATGGTGGCGCCGAGGAATTCCGGGTGGTCGATCGAGACCGGCGTGATGACGGCTGCTGCGGGCGTCGGAATCACGTTAGTGGCGTCGTACCGGCCGCCCAGACCCACCTCCAGCAGCAGATAATCGGCCGGCGTTTCGCTGAACAGCAGAAACGCGGCGGCGGTGGTGACCTCGAACACCGAGATCGACTGGCCGGCGTTGACGCGCTCGCACACGTCGAGCGCGGTTTGCAGGCGCGCGTCGTCGACCAGTTCGCCAGCCAGCCGGATGCGCTCGTTGAAGCGCACCAGATGCGGCGAGGTGTAGACATGCACCCGCTTGCCGGCCGCCTCCAGAATGGCGCGCATGAAGGCGACGGTCGAGCCCTTGCCGTTGGTGCCGGCGACGTGGATCACCGGCGGCATCCGCGTCTCCGGCCGGCCGAGTTCGGCCAGCAGCCGCTCGATGCGCCCGAGCGAGAGATCGACCAGGCGGGGATGCAGCGGCGCGAAGCGCGCGATGATGGCGTCGTTCACGGGCGGCTCACGCAGCGGCGGCGGGCGTCTTGGTCAACAGGCGGCACAGCCGCGCCAGCGTCGCCCGCATTTCCGTGCGCGGCACGACCATGTCGACCATGCCATGCGCTTGCAGGAACTCGGCGCGCTGGAACCCCTCGGGCAGGCGCTGCCGCACCGTCTGCTCGATCACGCGCGCGCCGGCGAAGCCGATCACCGCGCCGGGCTCGGCGATCTGGACGTCGCCCAGCATGGCGTAGGAGGCCGTGACGCCGCCGGTGGTCGGGTTGGTCAGCACGACGATATAGGGCAGCCGCGCCGCGCGCAGCCGCTGCACCGTGACGGTGGTGCGCGCCATCTGCATCAGCGAGAACATGCCCTCCTGCATCCGCGCGCCGCCCGAGGCGGTGAAGATGACGAAGGGAGTGCGTTTCTCCACCGCCAGCGTCATCGCGGCGACGATCGCTTCGCCGGCGGCCATGCCGAGCGTGCCGCCCTGGAAGGCGAAATCATGCACGGCGACGACGACCTCCTGGCCCTCGATGCGGCCGAGCGCGGCGAGAATGGCGTCGAAGGCGCCGGTCTTGGCGCGATGCTCCTTCAGCCGGTCGGCGTAGCGCTTGATGTCGCGGAATTTCAGCGGATCGGCGGCGACCTCGGGCACGGCGACCGGCTCGTAGGCGCCGTCGTCGTAGAGCGCGGCGAGGCGGGCGCGCGGCGAAATCGCCATGTGATAGCCGGAGCCCGGCACCACCATCTGGTTGGCTTCGAGATCCTTGTGGAACACGAGCTGCCCGCTCTCGGGGCATTTGACCCACAGGTTTTCCGGCGTCTCGCGCCGCAGCAGCGAGCGGATTTTCGGCGGAACGACGTTCGACATCCAGTTCATGCGGGAAGTCCTCAGCGCGCTGCGCGTCTTACGCCCTCGGCCAGTTCGCCGACCCGTTTGCTCACCGCCTCGACCACCGATCCGCCGCTTTCGAGCGCTTGACGGACCGCCTCGACCAAAGCGGAGCCGACCACCACGCCGTCGGCGCGCGCCGCAATGCCGGCCGCGCTCGCCGCGTCGCGCACGCCGAAGCCGACCGCTACTGGCAAATGGGTATGGCGCTTGATGCGCGCAACGGCGCCGCCCACCGCATCGGCGTTCGGCGCCGCCGAACCGGTAATGCCGGTGATCGAGACATAGTAGACGAAGCCCGAGGTGTTGGCGAGCACAGCCGGCAGGCGGGCGTCGTCGGTGGTGGGGGTGGCGAGGCGGATGAAATTGAGCCCGGCCGCCAGCGCCGGCAGGC
This sequence comes from Pseudomonadota bacterium, assembly GCA_028876585.1. The sequence goes on from JAGWRL010000334.1 coordinate 3,441, forward strand.
AAAGCTCGTCGTCCTCCTCCGGCGGCAGATCGACGACGATCAACCCATCGACGCCGGCCGCCTTGGCCTCGACCAGAAACGGCGCGACGCCGTGGACGTAGATCGGGTTGTAATAGCCCATCAGCACGATCGGGGTGGAATCGTCGCCCTGGCGGAATTCGCGCACGAGCTGCAACGTCTTGTTGAGCGTCTGGCCGCTTTTCAGCGCCCGCAGGCCCGCCGCCTGGATCGCCGGCCCGTCGGCCATCGGGTCGGTGAACGGCATGCCAAGTTCGATCACGTCGGCGCCGGCCTTGGGCAGCGCCCGCACCAGCGCCAGCGAGGTCGCGTAATCGGGATCGCCGGCCATCACGAAGGTGACGAGCGCGGCGCGGCGGGCGTCTTTCAGGGCGGCGAAACGGGCGTCGATGCGGGTCATGCGGGCCGCGTTAGCACGCGCGCGCCCGCGAGGAAACCAGCGAAAATTAGGTTGGCGGATCGAGCGGCGCGGGGTTGGGCCGCCGCAGCGCGGCGCGGATCATCGCGACGCCGCCAAAACTGACGAGGAAACAGAACATCCACAGCAGCGTCAGCGGCCCGAGATCGCCCGCCCCGCTTCCGCTGGGGCTTTGCAGCGCCGCGCCGATGAAAAACACCATGAAACCGAGCGAACAGGCGCCGGGCAGCAGCAGGAGGGCGCCGACCAGCAATCCGAGCGCTCGCAGCCAAGTCATCGCGTCTACTCCGCCGCCACGCCTTGCGCCGCGCCCGCGCGCGCGAATTGCAGCACGCCGTCGTCGACGCGCCCGAAGCGCAGCAGCCGCACGTCCTTGAGGTAGTTCTGATAAACCTTCCACGGCGCCTTGCCGCCCTGCTTGGGCAGCATCGCCACCGCGCGCTGCACGTAACCCGAGGTCAGGTCCATGAACGGCAGCGCCGCCTCGTGCGGCGCGCGCGGCGGCGTCGCGGCGACCAGGCCGCGCCCGCGCATGAAATTCAGCAGCCGGCAGGCGTAGCCGGCGATCAGGTCCGCCTTCAGCGTCCACGAGGAATTGGTGTAGCCGAACACCGAGACGAGGTTGGGGACGCCCTCGTACATGCAGCCTTTGTAGACATGGGTTTTTGCGAAATCGAGGCGCGCGCCGTCGACCGTGAAGGCGACGTCGCCGAGGAAATTGACCTCGAGCCCCGTCGCGACCACGACGATGTCGGCCTCCAGCACGCGCCCCGAGGCGGTGCGCACGCCCGAAGGCGTGAACCGCTCGATCGCGTCGGTCACCACATGGGCGCGGCCGTCGCGCACGGCGTGGAAGAAATCGGCGTCGGGGACGAGGCAGAGCCGCTGATCCCAGGGCGCGTAACGCGGCGTGAAATCGGCGATGTCGGCGCGCCCGCCCATCTCAGCCTGCGCCAGTCCGAGCAGCCGTTGCTTGGCCTTTTGCGGATATTTACGGAACATGCGGTAGTAATACATCGACTGCGCCACATTGCGCAGCCGCGTCAGGCCATAGGCGAGGCGGGCGGGCAGGCGCTTGCGCAATGCGATGGCGAGCGCGTCGCGCGAGGGCCGCGCCACCATGTAGGTCGGCGAGCGTTGCAGCATGGTGACGTCGGCGGTCTTCGCCATTTCCGGCACGATCGTCACCGCCGTCGCGCCGCTGCCGATGACCAGCACGCGCTTGCCGGCGTAGTCGAGATCGTCGGGCCAGAATTGCGGCTGCACGACGCGGCCGGCGAAGTCCTGCAAGCCGGGAAACTCGGGGACATGGCCGCGATCGTAGCGGTAGTAGCCGGCGCAGAGCGCGAGAAAGCGGGCTTTGAGGCGCACCGGCGCGCCGCCGCGCAACGCCTCGACCGTCCATAGCGCGGCGGCCGAATCCCACGCGGCGGCGACGACCTTGGTGTCGAACCGGATGTGTCTGTCGACGCCGTGGTCGGCGGCGGTGCGGTGGAGATAGCGCAGGATCGCGGGGCCGTCGGCGATGGCTTTCGCCTCGGTCCACGGCGCGAAGGCGAAGCCGAGCGTGTGCATGTCGGAATCGGAGCGCACGCCGGGGTAGCGGAACAGGTCCCAGGTGCCGCCGATCGCGCCGCGCGCCTCCAGAATGGCGAATCGCGCCCACGGCGCGCGGCGTTGCAGATGACAGGCCATGCCGATTCCCGACAGGCCGGCGCCGACGATCAGCACATCAAGCGTTTCGCTCATCGCGGGTTCCCCAGCGCCCGGGTGAGGAAGGCGGCGGCCTCGTCGAGCGAGCGGCGCGCTTCCGGCACATAGGCGTGCATGAACTGCCACACATGCGGCGCGCCCTCCCACACCTTGACCTCAGCGGGCGAGCCGGCGGCCGTCGCGGCGGCGGCGAAGCGGATCGAATCGTCGCGCAAAATCTCCTCCGCGCCGACATGAAACAGCATCGGCGGCAGGCCGGCGAGATCGCCGAACAGCGGCGAGACGCGCGGATCGCGCGGGTCGGCGCCGTTGATGTAGAACGCGCCGAGATTGGCGAGTTGGTCGGTGAACATCGCGTCGCGATGGGCGTTGCTGCGCCAGCTCTCGCTCTTGCCCGTCAGGTCGGTCGCCGGTGAGAACAGCGCCGCCGCCGCCGGACGGCGCGCCTCGCGCTTGACGATCAGCGTCAGCGACAGCGCGAGATTGCCGCCCGCCGAATCGCCCGCCACCGCCGCCGGCGCGTCGACCCGCTCGGCGAAGCCGCGCCAGGCGGCGGCAGCGTCGTCGACGGCGGCGGGAAACGGATGCGCCGGCGCGAGCCGGTAGTCGGGCGCGAACACCCGGAAGCCGCGGCGCGCGAAGCCGCCGGTGATGACGCGATGGGTCTGCGGCGAGCAGCCGACGAAGCCGCCGCCGTGCAGATAGAACAGCGGCTTGGCGCCGCCCGCCTCCGCCCATTCGCCCGGCACGCCGCCGAGCGTGTCGGCGCGGAAGCGCACGCCGCGCGGCGGCGGCAGCGTCACGCCCTCGAACACGCGTCGCAGCCGGCCGAGATCGCGCATGTCGCCAAGCCGCGAGCGCACGCTGAGCCGCAGCAGCGCCGCATAGACGCGAAGCCGCAAACTAGGCGCCATGCCGCCTCCGCGATGCGCGGGAGGGGAACGTGTACGCTAAACCCGACGCCGACAAATCCCTCGCCCCCCGCCTGCGGCCGATCTTGGCGCCGCGCGCGGGCAAGGTCCAGCGGCGCGGTCAGGCCGCCGGCTTGGCGAACATCCGGCGCAGATTGTCGAACAGTTCGATTCTCGCGCCGGCCCGCTTCATGATCAGCGATTGCTGCAAAATCGTCAGCGTGTTGTTCCAGGCGTAGTAGATGACGAGGCCGGCCGGGAACGAGCCGAACATGAAGGTGAAGATGAACGGCATATAGGTGAACATCATCTTCTGCGTCGGATCGGTCGGCTCCGGCTGCATCTTCATTTGCAGGAACATGGTCAGGCCCATGACCAGCGGCCAGATGCCCAGATGCAGGAAATGGCCGAACACCGGCAGCACGGTCGGATCGAACGGGATCAGGCCGAACAGGGTGAACACATTGGTCGGGTCGGGCACCGACAGATCCTTGATCCAGCCGTAGAACGGCTGGTGACGCATTTCCAGCGTGATCGAGAACACGCTGTAGAGCGCGATGAAGACGGGGATCTGCGGCAGCATCGGCAGGCAGCCGGCGACCGGGTTGACCCCCTCCTTGCGCATGATCTCCATTTGCGCCTGCTGCTGCTTCTGCGTATCGTTGGGATACATCTCCTTCAGCGCGGCGAGCTTGGGCTGGATCAGCTTCATCTTCGCCATCGAGCGGTAGCTCTGATTGGCGAGCGGGAAGAACACCGCCTTGACGATGACGGTCACCATCAGGATCGCCAGGCCGAAATTGCCGGTGAATTTGTAGAGGAAGTCGATCAGGTAGAACATCGGCTTGGTGACGAAATAGAGCCGGCCCCAATCGATCATCAGGTCGAATTTCTTGATGCCGAGATTGCTGATGTAGCTGTCGATGGTGGAGACTTCGAGCGCGCCGGCGAAGATGTGGGTCTGCTGCGCGGCCGTCGCGCCGGGCGCCACGTCGAGCGGCGCGGCGACGAAATCGGTCTGGTAATCCTCGCGCGTCGGCGGGCCGGCGGCGGAGAAACGGGCCTCGACCGGCTCGCTCTGGCCCGGCACGATCGCCGAGGCCCAATAGCGGTCAGTGAAACCGAACCAGCCGCCGGTGGATTTCATCGGCTTGAGCTTGTCGGTCGCCTTGTCGATGCCGGAATAGGTCTCCTTCTGCTCCGAGCCTTCGACATAGGCGACGAAGCCCTCGTGCACCGAAGCGCCGCTCGGCTTGGGGGCGCCGCGGCGCAGGATCAGCGCATAGGGGCGCAGCGACACCGGCTTGTCGGTCTTGTTGTCGACCTTGTCGGTGACGGTGAACATGTATTTGTCGTCGACCGCGATCTCGCGCGTGAACAGCAGCCCTTCGCCGTTGTCGTAGCTGAGCGTGACGGGATGGCCGGGGGTCAGGTCGGTCGCGGAGGCGGTCCAGCGCGTCGCCCGCGTCGGCGTCTTCACCGCCTTATCGGGGGTGACGAAGCCGGTCTCGGCCCAATAGGGCTCGGCGGAGCCGGCGGGCGAGAACAGTTCGACATGCGGGCTCTTCGGGTCGATGGTGTCGCGATAACCTTTGAGGAACACGTCGTCGATCTCGCCGCCGTCGAGATTGATCGAGCCGCCGACGCCCGGCGCGTCGATTTTCACGCGCGGCGAGGCGGCGAGCGCCTCGGCGCGGGGCTTGATCAATTCCACCGCCGGGGCGGCGGTCTGCGGCGCGGCGGCCGAATTGGCCGCGCCCATGGCGATGGGGGGCTGCGGCGCGTTGGCGGGGCGCGGCGGCGGGGCGAAGAAGTAGTTCCAGCCGATCAGGACGAGCGCCGACAGCGCGATCGCCAGGATGAGGTTGCGTGTGTCCTCGGAATTCATGACCGTCCGTCTCGTGCGGGGCGCGGCGCGTGGGCGCGGCCGATGGCCGCGGCGATATCGGCGACCAGCGCCTCGAACGCAAGGGTCAGCGCGTCGCGGCGCGCCATCAGCACATAGTCGAAGTCGGCGCGCGCCTCCGTCGCCGGGACGCGGCGGATCGCTTCGCGCAGCCGCCGCCGGATACGGTTGCGCACAGGCGAATTGCCGGTTTTCTTGGTGACGGTGAGGCCGACGCGCGGCCCCTGATGCGCCGTCTCGGGCGCGCGGGCGTTGGCCTGTAGCGTGAACGCGCTGGCGCCGATGCGCCGACCCTTGGCGGCGCGCTGGAATTCGGCCCGCTGCGTCAGCCGCCCCCAAACGGGGGCCTGGGCGTCCAACGTCTTGAGATCAGGCCGAAAGCTTCTTGCGGCCGCGCGCGCGGCGGGCGTTGAGCACTTTGCGGCCGCCGACCGTCGCCATACGGGCGCGGAAGCCGTGGCGGCGCTTGCGCACGATCTTGCTCGGCTGAAAGGTGCGCTTCACGGTGTATGCTCCTGATCCGGCGGGGGCGGTCGGCCCCAAAAAAATTGCGGCGGAAAACCCCGCCGCGTTGGGGCGGCTTATAGGGGAGGGCGGCGGGGAAAGTCAACGGGGCGGGCGCCCCGCCTCACCGCGCCAGCCCCAGCATCGCCTCCACCTGCGCGTGGCGCTCCAGATGCGCCGCCAATCCGTCGAGCGTCGCCTCCACCTGGGCCTCGTAATTCAGCCCCGACGCCGCCGCGCCGATCCAGTCGAGCCAGGCGCGGCGCTGCGAATCGTCGCCGAACAGGCCGTGCACGTAGCAGCCGCGCACCCCGCCGTCGCGGCTGACCGCCCCGTCGCGGCGGCCGTCGTCGAAGGCGAGCAGCGGCGGCGCGGCGCCTTCGGTGCGGCCGACGTGGATCTCGTAACCGTGGAACGGCGCCCCGTCCGCCAGCGAGCGGCCGGCGATGCGGGTCAGCGTCTTTGGCCCGCCGAGCACGGTGTCGACCTCCAGCAGGCCGAGGCCGGGAACCGTCTCCGGCGGCCCCTCGATCCCTTGCGGGTCGGCGACCGTGCGGCCGAGCATCTGATAGCCGCCGCACAGGCCGAGTACCTTTCCGCCGCGCCGGGCATGGGCGAGAATGTCGATGTCCCAGCCTTCGCCGCGCAGCGCCTTGAGATCGGCGATGGTGGCCTTCGAGCCGGGCAGGATGATGAGATCGGCCGCCGGCAGCGGGCGGCCGCGCGGGGCGAAGGCGAAGCGCACGCCGGGTTCGGCGGCGAGCGGATCGAAATCGTCGAAATTGGAGATGTTGGGCAGGCGCGGGACGACGATGCTCGTCGCGCCGTCGCCGGGCGGCCGGACCCGGTCGAGCGCGACCGAATCCTCGGCCGGCAGCCGCTGCGCGTCGGCGAAATGCGGGATCAGGCCGAAGGCGCGCCAGCCGCTCATCGCCTCGATCCGCGCCAAGCCGTCGGTAAACAGCGAGGGATCGCCGCGAAACTTGTTGACGAGGAAGCCGGCGATCCTCGCGGCGTCGGCGGGGTCGAGCACGGCGCGGGTTCCCACGATCTGCGCGAACACGCCGCCGCGGTCGATGTCGCCGATCAGCACCACCGGCGCCCCGGCGGCGCGCGCGAAACCCATGTTGGCGATGTCATGCGCGCGCAGGTTGATCTCGGCCGCGCTGCCGGCGCCCTCGACCAGCACGAAATCGGCCTGCGCCTTGCAGATCTCGAAGCTTTGCATCACCTGCGCCATCAGCTTCGGCTTCCACGCCTGATAATCGCGCGCCTTCGCGGCGCCGACGACGCGGCCCTGCACGACGATCTGGCTGCCGGTTTCGCTCTGCGGCTTCAATAGCACCGGGTTCATGTGCACGCTCGGCTCGACGCGACAGGCGCGCGCCTGCAACGCCTGGGCGCGGCCGATTTCGCCGCCGTCCGCCGTCACGGCGGCGTTGTTGGACATGTTCTGCGGCTTGAACGGAACGACGCGATAGCCCCGATGGGCCAGCGCCCGGCAGAGGCCGGCGACGATCAGCGACTTGCCGACGTCGGAGCCCGTGCCCTGGAACATCAGCGCGCGGGCCACGCTAAAACTCGATCCCCGCCTGCGCCTTCACGCCGGCGGCGAAATGGTGCTTGAGCGCGCCCATTTCGGTGACGAGATCGGCCGCCTCGATCAGCTCCGGCTTGGCGTTGCGGCCGGTGACGACGATGTGCAGGTCGTCCCGGCGCGCCCGCAAAGCCGCCACGACTTCATCCAGCGGCAGATAGTCGTAACGCAGCGCGACGTTCATCTCGTCGAGCACCAGCAGGCGGATTTCCGGATCGGCCATCATTTCCTGCGCGACCTTCCAGGCGGCGGCGGCGGCGGCGACGTCGCGGGCGCGATCCTGCGTCTCCCAGGTGAAACCCTCGCCCATGGTGCGCCAGACGATCTGATCGCCGAAGCGGGCGAAGGCGAGCCGCTCGCCGGTCTCCCACGCGCCCTTGATGAACTGCACCACGCCGACCTTCCAGCCGCGCCCGAGCGCGCGCAGCGCCAGCCCGAAGGCGGCGGTCGATTTGCCTTTGCCGGGGCCGGTGTGGACGATCAGCAGCGATTTTTGCGCAATCGTCTTGGCGGCGACCTCGGCGTCCTGCACCGCCTTGCGCTTGGCCATCTTCGCCTGATGGCGCGCGTTCTCATCCGATTCCGTCATGGGACAGACGCTTTAAGGCGCCTTGGGCCGCGTTGACAGGGGGGGCGCCTGGCCCTACCAGACAGAGTGACGGTCCCCGCGCGAGCGGGGCGAACAGGGAATACGGCTGACAAACCGTAGCTGCCCCCGCAACTGTATACGGGATGTCTCGCGTCAGGACGCCACTGGAGCTTTTCCGGGAAGGCGACGCAGACGAAGCCCCGTGAGCCAGGAGACCTGCCGTCGCATCTAACGGGCCGAAGCGGGCGGGGCGTCCCGCATCGGCGAGCCGGGTTCGCCCGGCGCCCGCGCGCGCGCCCCTGGGATGATTGCGTGGGCGAGCCTGCAAAAGTTACTGTCGCCGTCTGTACGACCTGCCGCGCCGAGGGCGAACCGCTGGAGCCGCGCGAGGCGAGGGCCGGCGCGCGCCTCTATCGGGCCTTGAGCGCGGCCGCGGGGCTAAGCGATCCGGCGGTGGTCGGGGTCGAGTGCTTCAGCGTCTGCAAGCGGCCGTGCACGCTGAGTTTTTCGGCCCGCCACGCCTGGACCTACGTCTATGGCGATTTTCCCGCCGACGCCGAGCCGGAGGCGATTCTGGCCGCCGCGCGGCTCTACGGCGCCTCGCCGCACGGGCTGATCCCGTGGAAGGAGCGCCCGAGCGCGCTCAAAAAGGGCGTCGTCGCCCGCATCCCGCCGCTGGAGATCGACCGTTGAGCGCTTTCGCCAAAATACCCGCCACCATCGTCACCGGCTTTCTCGGCGCCGGCAAGACGACGATGATCCGGCACCTCTTGGAAAACGCCAACGGCCGCCGCATCGCGCTGGTGATCAACGAATTCGGCGACATCGGCGTCGATGGCGACATCCTCAAATCCTGCGGCGTCGAGGCCTGCGGCGCGGACGACATCATCGAACTCGCCAACGGCTGCATCTGCTGCACCGTCGCCGACGATTTCCTGCCCGCGATCGAGGCGCTGCTGACGCGCGCCGACCGGCTCGACCATATCGTGATCGAGACCTCCGGCCTGGCGCTGCCGAAACCGCTGTTGAAGGCGTTCGACTGGCCGCAGGTGCGCGCAAAACTCACCGTCGACGGCGTGATCGCGGTGGTCGACGCGGCCGCCGTCGCCGACGGGCGCTTCGCCGACGACGCGCAGGCGCTGGCCGCCCAACGCGCCGCCGACCCCTCGCTCGATCACGACAACCCGCTGGAGGAGGTCTACGAGGACCAGATCCTGTGCGCCGACATCGTCGTCATCAACAAGACCGACCTTTTGAGCGCCGGCGACGCGGCGCGGGTGGCGGTGGAAGTGCGTCAGGCCGCGCGCGGCGCGACCAAGGTGATCGCGGCGCAGGAGGGCCGCGTCGACATCGACATCGCGCTCGGGCTGAAGGCGGGCGCCGAGGACGACATCGCCGCGCGCCCCTCGCACCACGACGCCGAAGCCGAGCATGACCACGACGATTTCGATTCGTTCGTGCTCGACGTGCCGGCGCTGGCCGACGCGGGCGCCTATCTGGAGCGGCTGGCGGCGGTGGCGCGCAGCCACGACGTGCTGCGCATCAAGGGCTTCCTCGATGTCGCGGGCAAGCCGATGCGGCTCCTCGTGCAGGGCGTCGGCGCGCGCTTCCGCAGCCAGTTCGACCGGCCGTGGGCGAATGGCGAAGCGCGGCGCGGGCGGCTCGTGGTGATCGGCGAGAAGGGGCTCGACCGGGCCGGCGTCGAGGCGGCGCTGCGCTGATGCACCTGCTGCGCGCCGAGCTGAGATCGCTGGACGAGACCGCGGCGGCCGTCGATCTCGAGCAGAGCCGCGCCGATATCGTCGCGCTGTCGTTCGCCGACAGCGATCTCGGCGTGCTGGCGAAAGCCTGGGGCCAAATCGCCGGCGAGGCGGGCGGGCGCACGCTGCGGCTGGCCAATATCAACAACCTGCGCCATCCCTATTCCGTCGACCTCTATATCGAGAAGGTGATCTCGCACGCCCAATTCGTGCTGATCCGGCTGCTCGGCGGGCTCGATTACTGGCGCTACGGCGTCGAGGAGATCGCGCGCGCGGTCCGCGCGAGCGGCGCGGCGCTGGCGATCGTGCCCG
>JAGWRL010000335.1 GCA_028876585.1 Pseudomonadota bacterium
AGCGGGCGAGAATCTCCAGCACTTCCGGCGCGCAGGTGGCGCCGGCGAGATCGCTGCCTTCCAGCAGCTTGTGGTAGATCATCGCCTCTTCGGTCGAGCGCAGGCAATAGGGCACCTTGACGACGCAGATGCGGTCGAGGAACGCTTCGTTGTTCTTGTTGTTCTTGAACTGCTCCCATTCCGATTCGTTGGAATGGGCCAGAATCACGCCCTGATAAGGCAGCGCGCCGAGGTTTTCGGTGCCGGCGTAATTGCCTTCCTGCGTCGCGGTCAGCAACGGGTGCAGCACCTTGATCGGCGCCTTGAACATTTCGACGAATTCCAGCAGGCCCTGCGTGGTGCGGTTGAGGCCGCCGGAATAGCTGTAGGCGTCGGGGTCGTGCTGCGAATAGGTCTCCAGCTTGCGGATGTCGACCTTGCCAACCAGCGCCGAGATATCCTGGTTGTTCTCGTCGCCGGGCTCGGTCTTGGCGACGCCGATCTGGCGCAGCCGCGAGGGATAGAGCTTGACGACCGAGAACTTCGAGATGTCGCCGTCGAGTTCGTCGAGCCGCTTGGCCGCCCAGGGCGAGCAGATGCCGGTCAGCTTGCGCGCCGGGATGCCGTATTGACGCTCCAGCAGCACGCCCATCGTCTCCGGCCGGAACAGGCCGAGCGGCGATTCGAACACCGGGCTCAGTTCCTCGCCGACGGCGAGCACATAGATCGGCTGCGTCTCCACCAGCGCCTTCAACCGCTCAGCGAGCGAGGATTTGCCGCCGCCGACCGGCCCGAGCAAATAGAGTATCTGCTTGCGCTCCTCCAACCCCTGCGCGGAGTGCTGGAAATAGCTGACGACGCGCTGGATCGTATCTTCCATGCCGAAGAAGCCGGTCATGCTTGGATAGATCTTGATCGTGCGGTTGAGGAACACGCGGCCGAGCCGCGAATCTTTGCTGGTGTCGATGATTTTCGGTTCGCCGATCGCCGCGATCATGCGCTCGGCGGCGCTCGCATACATGGTTGGATCGTCGCGGCAACCATCGAGATATTCAGACAGAGACATGGTCACGCGCCGTTCACGCGCGTAGGCCGAGGAGAAGAGCCCGAACACGTTCGAGCCCTTTGCTTCAGTGCGGGTCCCGCCGTTGGAAGGACTCACGAAAGCTGTAGCCGCCATGGCGTTCATCTCAAGCTCCGAAATGGTAGTCATCCTTCTCCTGAGTTCAACGTGAGATTGAATACCTAATTAAAGGTTAAACTTTGTCCCGAACTGATACAGTTGCTCAGTTGCAACGCTTCGGTTGTCTCGGCCCGCCTGGGGAGGCCCTGGGACTCAGCGGCCTCGGAGGCGCCCGCGTATTCAGATGGGGAGACTCGCCCGCTCTCGCTAGGCCAGTGGCCCATCAATGGCAGGAAAACCCAAACCCGACCTCTATGCAAGCGCTTTTACGGTCTGCGATGCAAGCGCCGCGCCAAGCGGGGAAAACCTCACCCGCCGCCCAGAACGCCCTTGGCGGCGCGGTCGACCGCGGCGGCGTAGCGGCGCGCGGCGTAAGCCTCGCCCAAGGCGCCGAGCACTTTTCCCTCGGCGTCGGTGACGACGAGTTGGTCTGATTCGGCCGCCTCGAACGCGTCGAGCGCCTCGCGAATGTTCTGGTCCGGCTTCAGCGTGCGGTCTTTCAGCCGCGCCAGCGCCGCCACGGGGGCGGAATCCTCGCCCACCGCATGCGCCTCCGGCGTCGAGACCACGCCCTGATAGCGGTTCTGCGCGTCGACCAGCGCCACGTAATGCGAACTGCCGAGCGGATGGGCGAGCCGGAACGCGGCCAGCGTGGCGTCCACCGGCATGGTGCGCAATTTGGCGTCCATCATCCCGGCCACCAGGATCGTGCGCACCCAGCCGACGTCATGCGCGCCGGTGATGTCCTCGCCGCGCAGGTGCAGCCGCCAGGTGGAGAACGAATAGCCGAAAATCGCCCGCGTCACCAACTGGCTGGCGATGCAGCCGGCGAGCACCGGGCCCGCCACGACCACGTCGCCGGAACTCTCCAGCACGAGAAACGCCATCGTCAGCGGCGCGCCGACGATCGAGGAACCCAGGGTCGCCATGCCGGCGAACAGGCAGGCCGTCTCGCTCAGATGCAACCCGGGAAACGCCGCCGCCATGATTATCGCATAGAGCTTGCCGAGCAGGGCGCCGACATAGAGCGAGGCGAAGAACAGGCCGCCGCGAAACCCGCTCGCCAGCGACACCAGGCAGGCCGTCAGCTTGAGCGCGATCAGCGAGATCAGCAGCATCGCCGACAGGTCGCGGCCGCTGTCGAGCGCCAGCGCGCCATGGCCGGCGCCGAGCATCTGCGGCGTCAGCGTCGCCAGCGCCGCGACGACAGCGCCGCCGAGCACCGGCCGCGCCCACACCGGCAGCGGCCCGGCGCGAAACGCCCGCTCGACCACCGCCGCCGCGCGCATCGCGCCGACCCCGAGCAAGGCCGCGATCACGCCGAGGCCGACCAGCGCGATATGCTCGGCGACCCCAAACGGGGGCACCGGCGGCGCCTCGATCGAATAGGGCGCGCCGCCCAGCACATGCACCACCAGCCGCCCGGCGACGGCGGCCGCCAGCACCGGCGCCGCATTGGCGAGCGAATAGGCGCCCATGACGAGTTCGAAGGCGTAGAACGCGCCGGTCAGCGGCGCGCCGAACGCCGCCGCCATCGCGCCCGCCGCGCCGCAACCGAGCAAGGTGCGCAGATCCTGCCGCCGCAATTGCAGGCGCGAGCCGACGCGCGAGGCGAGCGCCGCGCCGATCTGCGCATAGCCCGCCTCCAGCCCGACCGAGGCGCCGACGCCGTTGGAGAGCACCGTTTGCGCCACCACGAGAAGCCCGTCGCGCAGCGACAGCCGCCCGCCATGCAGCGCGTTGGCCTCGACCGGATCGACGGTCGGACGGGCGCCGCGGCGCTGCCGCCTGAGATCGACGAGGCCGAGAATCAGGCCGCCGCCGCACAAAGCCGCCAGCGCGACCGGCAGCGTCACGCGCGCCTGCGCGCTGAGCCGCTGGTCGAACGGAATGCCGTAAATCGCGACATGCATCGCCTCGGCGATCGCTGTCATCGCCGTCACACACAAGGCGGCGACGGCGCCGACGAGGATCGCCAGCCCGACATGCGCCACCACGCTCGAACGGATCCAGATCCGGAGCATGGCGGCGGCGCGGGAAGCGGCGATTTTCATGGCTCGTCAAATGGAAAAAAAAACGCCGCCCCCCATAGGGGACGGCGCTGCGAATGCCTAGCGTCGAAACGCCGCGTTACGCGGCCTCTTCGACCTCGTCGCCTTCGGCGGCCTCGCCGCCTTCCGGCTTGGCGCCGCGCTTCTGGTTCTTCTTCAGCTGGGCGTCGATCACCTTGAGCGCTTCGATCTCGCTGGTCTTCTGCACCGCGGCGATCTCGCGCATCATGCGGTCGAGCGCGGCTTCATAGAGCTGGCGCTCGGAATAGGACTGCTCCGGCTGCGCCTCCGAACGGTAGAGGTCGCGCACCACCTCGGCGATGGCGTTGATGTCGCCGGAATTGATCTTGGCTTCGTATTCCTGCGCCCGGCGCGACCACATGGTGCGCTTCACGCGCGCCCGGCCGGTGAGGATCTCCAGCGACCGACGCGCCGCCTCGGGGTCCGACAGCTTGCGCATGCCCACGCCCGTCACCTTCGCGGTCGGAACGCGCAACGTCATCTTGTCCTTGACGAAGTTGATGACGAACAATTCCAGCTTGAAGCCGGCGACCTCCTGCTCCTCCATAGCCACGATCTGTCCCACGCCATGCGCGGGATAAACCACGAATTCGTTCAGTTTGAAGCCATGCCTGTTCGCGCTGTTCTTCATGTTTTTCTGTTCGCCGCCTGATGGATCACGATCGTTAGCTTTGATCGGCGGGGACGGTTTGACCACCCTCGCCGCGCCTTGCGGAATCGCCGTCGGCGCCGGTGCGCTGGCCGCCGGGGGAACCGGCTTGTCCAGCGCAATCGGCTTCGTCGTCGCGCCCGTTGAAACTGCCGCCAGACCCGAATCGCTTCGCGCCGGCGCAGACTCCGTTCCCCTCCCGCTTTTCCGATTTATATCTTTAGAATCGTCGAACTTATGTCCGTCCAATCCACTTCCGCCCGCTGCCTTTTGCGGCGCTGGCGTCGCCTTTTCCGCCTTCGGCTCCGATTTCGGCGCGGATTTCGCGACGACCGCGGGTTCCGCCGAGTTCACGAGCGCGGCCACGCTTTTTTTCGTGGTCGCCGCCGAATTATTGTTTACAACTTTCATCTCGGTCGCGACGGCCGGGCCAGCCTTCGACGCCGAACTTTTGCGCGCCGCCGGGGTCGATTTCGCCGTCGCCGGCTTCTTCGCCGCAGACGCCTTGTTCAGCGCCGCATCTTTTTTCGCCGCCTTCGCACGGGCTGCGGGTTTGGCCGCCGCCACAGGCTTGGACGCGGAAGTCCGAGCGCGCGCCGTTTTCGATTTGGAGCGATTCGGACTGGCTTTTTCGGAGGCTGTCGACACTTTCTTCGTGACTTTTTTACGCGCCGCCATTGGCCAAGTCTCCAGAAACGCGAGACAAAATCGCCCTTCCGCCGCTCGGGTGCGGTTAATGAGCGAAAGCGCTTAAGGGAGGCTCGCCTCCCGCCGCGGGATCACTCCGTCACCTACCCGCGGAAGGGCACGAACCGTGTGTTAACAACCTGTTTAGCACAATTTTTCGCCGAAATCAAAAGGCGCGCCGCCACGCCGCCCGATCTCGAATCGAAGGGTTAAGCGCGGCGAACAAAAAGCCTCAAATTGTTCAATCTCCCTCGCCCGGATTGGGGGAGAAGAACTCTTCCAGCTTGTTGGGGCGGCCGTCGAAATCCTTGCCGTCGGCCGGTCCCTCGCGCTTGACCGTGATGTTGGGCCAGCTCTTGGCGTATTCCGCGTTCAGCTTCAGCCACGAATCGAGATTCGGCTCGGTGTCGGGCTTGATCGCCTCGGCGGGGCATTCCGGCTCGCATACGCCGCAGTCGATGCACTCGTCGGGGTGGATGACGAGCATGTTCTCGCCCTCGTAGAAGCAGTCCACCGGGCAGACTTCGACGCAGTCCATATACTTGCACTTGATGCAATTATCGGTCACCACATAAGTCATCTACGGACCCCTGATCGCGAACGCCCCGCGCCTGCCTTCCGCGCGCGTGGTTACGGTCTTTTGTCGCGACGTTCAAGCAGCGGCTTCAGCGCGGCGAGCTTGGCGAACGGCGAATCGGGGTCGGCCTGGCGGGTTTCGCGGCGCGGCGCGAAATCCTTCTGCGGCCGCCGGTCGTCGCGGCGTTCGTCCTTGCCCTTGCCCTCGAACCGGCGCGGAGCGTCGTCGCGCCGCTCCGGCCGCGGCGGGCGCGGCGCCTGCGGCGCCTCTTGCGGGCGCGGCGATTCGCCGCTGGCGGGCGCGGCCGCCTCCGGCG
>JAGWRL010000336.1 GCA_028876585.1 Pseudomonadota bacterium
CGCGCGCGCCCGCCGCCGCCGCGCTGGAAGCCGCGTTACGCCCCGTCGCCGCGCCGCTGGCCCCGGCGAACGAGGCGCTCGGCGTCGCCGCCCGGCTCGACGCCAGCGCGCGACAGTTGCAGGCCGCGCTCGAAGCCGCGCATCACACCGCGCAGGCGGCCGCCGATTCGCTGTCGCCTTATGGCCAGCTCGTGCTGGCGCCGTTCAAGCCGCTGGTCGAGGCCTCGCGCTAGGCGCCTTCTCTCCGCCGCGCCTTCAGGCTAGAACCTCCGCAAGCGGAGGGGTGATTTCATGGATTTGGGCATCGGCGGTCGGTCGGCAATCGTTTGCGCGTCCTCGAAAGGCTTGGGCAAGGCCTGCGCGATGGCGCTGGCGCAAGCCGGCGTCCGCGTGGTCGTCAACGGCCGCGACCCGGCGCGCGCCGAGGCGACGGCGGCGGAAATCCGCGCCGCCACCGGCGCGAAAGTCATCGTGGTGGCCGGCGACGTCGGGCAGGAGAGCGTGCGCGCGGCTTTGTTCGCCGCCTGCCCGGAGCCCGACATTCTGGTGAACAACAACGGCGGCCCGCCGCCGGCGCCGTTCGAGGGCATCACGCGGGAAAAGCTGCTGGCGGGAATCGAAGCCAACATGCTGACGCCGATCGCGCTGGCGCAGGCGGCGCTGCCGGGCATGGCGGCGCGCAAATTCGGGCGCGTGGTCAACATCACCTCGGCCTCGGTGCGGGCGCCGATCGCCGGGCTCGACGTCTCCTCCGGCGCGCGCGCGGGCCTGACCGCGTTTCTCGCCAGCGCGGCGCGCAAATACGTGCGCGACAATGTGACGATCAATTCGATCCAGCCCGGCGTGTTCTCGACCGACCGGGTGCAATCGACCATCGGCGGCGACCCGGACAGACTGGCGCAGCGCAAGGCGGGCATCCCGGCGGGTCGATTCGGCGAGCCGGCCGAGTTCGGCGCGCTGTGCGCGTTCCTGTGCAGCGTCCACGCCGGCTATATCGCCGGCCAGAACATCCTCGTTGACGGCGGCGCCTTCCCCGGCGCGTTTTAAGCGCCGCGATGCTCAATGGCGTTGCGCTGAAGGTGGCCGCGACCTTCGTGTTCGCGGTCATGTCGGCGCTGATCAAGATCGCCTCGGCGCGGTTTCCGGTCAGCGAGCTGGTGCTGTTCCGCTCGCTGTTCGCGCTGCTGACACTGGTGGGGTGGCTCGCCTGGCGCGGCGAATTTCCCGCCGCGCTCTCCACCAGGCGGCCGTTCGGGCATATCGGCCGCAGCCTCGCCGGCACGGGCGGCATGTATTCGAGCTTCGTCGCGCTGGCGCTGCTGCCGCTCGCCGACGCCACCGCCTTCACCTTCGCCGCGCCGCTGATGGTGGTGCCGCTGGCGGCGTTCGTGCTCCGCGAGGCGACCCCGCTTTATCGCTGGATCGCGGTCGGCGTCGGCTTCGTCGGCGTGACGATCATGCTGTCCGATCATCTGGGCGCGGCGAGCCCGGCGCGCGCGCTGGGGTCGGGCGTGGCGCTGTTCGGCGCGTTATGCGCCTCGTTCGCGATGATCCAGACCCGGCGGCTGACCCACTCGGAGCCGACCGGCGCGATCGTGTTCTATTTCTCCAGCGTCACCACCACGGTCGCCGCTCTG
Organism: Pseudomonadota bacterium; assembly: GCA_028876585.1. Next base: position 1,638 of record JAGWRL010000336.1, read on the forward strand.
TCGCTGATCGCCGCCGCCATCTGGCCGGACGGGTGGATCGGCGGGCAGCGTTTCGTGGCGCCGACCGCGAACGAAGCCGCCGCGCTGGTGGCGATCGGCGTGCTCGGCGGCGCGGGGCAGATCCTGATGACCCATTCCTACCGCTTCGCCGACGCCGCGGTGATCGCCGCGTTCGACTACGTCGCGATGATCTGGGCGGCGGCGCTGGGCTATGCGCTGTTCGCGGAGACGCCGACGCCGCGGGTGCTGATCGGCGCGGCCATCGTGGCGAGCGCCGGCGTCTATGTGGTGTGGCGGGTGCGGCGGCTGGCGCCGGCGCGATTGACGGCGCATTAACCATGTCGAGCCTCGCCCGCGCGCCGGGGCTGGACTTGGGGGCCGAATCTCCCCCGACGCGGCTGGTCGCGATTCGGCCTGTCTTTGTCCACGGTCGCGACCTAAACGTCCTGTTTCAGAGCAGGGGCGCGCAACCCCCGGCAACCTGTCGTTGACAATATCGCGAGCACACCCGGTTTGACCTTGCTTTCCCGAATCAAAATTCGAGTTCTCGCGAGTCTGCGATTCGTGCCCCTTTCGTTTCCGCTTCCTCCGCGCCTGCGCCGTTTCGGATCGGAGACCGCATCGTGACGCGGGCGCCTGTCGTCAGCCTGATCGTCGAGCGCGACGCGGCGCGGCTCGCCTTCGCCGGCTCGTGGACGCTCGACGCCGGCGCCCGGCTGGAGACGGAATCGGCGCGCGCGCTGGCCTCGCTCGACGGCCGGCCGGCGACGCTTGATCTCGCCGCGCTCGACGGGCTCGACACCGCCGGCGCGTGGATCCTCTCGCGCGTCCTGGCCGACATCGCCGCCTCCGGCCAGACCGCCCGCTTCGTCGGCGCGCGGCCGGAACATGCGACGCTGCTGCGCGAGGCGGGCTATCGCGAGGCCGAACCCGTCGAGACCATCCCCCGCAACCCCGCCTCGCTGCTGGCCGACATGGGCGAGAGCGTCTGGCTCGCCGGCCGAGACGTGCTGAGCGCGCTCGATTTCATCGGCCGCATCGTCGTCGTCGCCGCGAAATCCGTGGTGCGACCGCGCCGCTGGCGGCTGACCTCGACCGCCTATCATCTGGAGCAGATGGGCCTGCGCGGCGCGCCGCTGATCCTGATGATCAATTTCTTCGTCGGCGCCATCGTCGCGCAGCAGGGCATCGTGCAGCTCGCCCGCTTCGGCGCCAGCAGCCTGACGATTGATCTCGTCGCCATCCTGACGTTGCGCGAACTCGGCGTGATGCTGACCTCGATCATGGTCGCCGGCCGCTCCGGCGCGGCGATCACCGCCGAACTCGGCGCGATGAACATGCGCGAGGAACTCGACGCCTTGCGCGTGATGGCGCTCGATCCGCTGGAGGCGCTGGTGCTGCCGCGCCTGACCGCGCTGGTCATCGCGCTGCCGCTGCTGACGTTTCTGGGCGATCTGGCGGCGCTGAGCGGGGGCATGTTGATCGCCTGGGGCTTTGGCGACGTCAGCCCGCACCGGTTCTGGGCGGAGCTGCAATATCCCATCAGCGTGACGCGCTTTATCTCCGGCCTCGCCAAGGCGCCGTTCATGGCGCTCGCCATCGGCGTGATCGCCTCGCTGGAGGGTTTTGCGGTGCAGGGCTCGGCCGAATCGCTGGGGCGGCGGGTGACGGCCTCGGTGGTCAAATCGATCTTCACCGTCATCCTGCTCGACGGCGCCTTCGCCATGTTCTACGCGGCGGTGCATTTTTGACCCCCGCGATCCGCGTGCGCGGCCTGGAAGTCGCGTTCGGCGCGCACAAAGTGATGGACGGGCTCGACCTCGACCTGATGCGCGGCGAGGTTCTGGGCTTCGTCGGCGCCTCGGGGGCCGGCAAATCGGTGTTGACGCGCACGATCCTCGGGTTGAACCCGAAGCGCGCCGGCGTGATCGAGGCGGACGGGCGCGATCTCGACAAGCTGACGCCGCCGGAGCGGTCGCGGGTGGAGCGCGGCTGGGGCGTGCTGTTCCAGCAGGGCGCGCTGTTCTCCAGCCTGACGGTGCGCCAGAACGTCGAGGCGCCGATGCGCGAACATCTCGACATCTCCCCCGCCTTGCGCACCGAACTGGCGATGCTGAAGCTGCGCCTCGTCGGCCTGCCGCCCGACGCGGCGGAAAAGTTCCCCTCCGAACTCTCCGGCGGCATGATCAAGCGCGCAGCCCTCGCCCGCGCTTTGGCGCTCGATCCCGGCGTGCTGTTTCTCGACGAGCCGACCTCCGGCCTCGACCCGATCTCGGCGGCCGAGTTCGACGAGTTGATCGCGACGTTGCAGGCGACGCTCGGCCTGACCGTGTTCATGGTGACGCACGATCTCGACAGCCTCTACGCGATCTGCGACCGCGTCGCCGTGCTCGGCCGCGGCAAGGTGATCGCGATCGGCGCGATCGCCGAGTTGCTGCTGTCGGACGAGCCGTGGATTCAGGAATATTTCCACGGCAAGCGGGGGGCGGGACGCTCCGGGCCGCAGGCGCAGCGCACGCGGGCGTGAAGCGCGCCCTGCGTCAGCGCAACGCGTCGCGCCCGATCCGGCCGAGATCGTCCCAGCCGCCGAGCGCCATCGCGCGGTCGATGTCGCGGCGGAACAGGTCGAGCACGTGCCACACGCCTTCCTCGCCCGCTGCCGCGACGCCCCACAAAGGCGGGCGGCCGAGCATCACCGCGCGGGCGCCGAGCGCGATCGCCTTCAACACGTCGATCCCGCGCCGGAAACCGCCGTCCACCAGCACGGGGATTTTCCCCGCCACGGCGTCGACCACGGCGGGCAGCGCGTCGATCGAGGCGACGGCGCCGTCGAGCTGACGGCCGCCGTGGTTGGAGACCACGACCGCGTCGACGCCGCTCTCGCTGGCGCGGCGCGCCTCCCGCGGATGCAGCAGCCCTTTGAGGATCAGCGGCCCCCGCCACAGGCCGCGCAGCCATTCGACGTCGCGCCAACCAATGTCGGGATCGAGCTGCTCGGTCATCAACGGGCCGAACGCGCCGAGCGTGGCGCGCGCGCCATAATTGACGAAGGTCGGCGCCGGCGTCCGCCGCATCCGCCATAACCAACCCGGCTTGACTGCGAATTGCAGGGCGCTGCGCGCACTCCAGCGCAGCGGAAAGCTCATGCCGTTGGCGATGTCACGATCGCGCCCCGCCATCACCTGATTGTCGATGGTCAGCATCAGCCCGGCGTAGCCGGCGGCCTCGGCGCGGCGGGCGAATTCGGCGGTCAGGCCGCGATCCTTGTAGAGAAACACTTGCGCGAATTTCGGCGCCGGCGTCTCTGCGGCGATGCGCTCGTAAGTCGCCGTCGAGGCGTGGCTGGTGCAATAGATCGTGCCGAACCGCGCCGCCGCGCGCGCGGCCGCCAGTTCCGCATCTGGCCATAGCAGGCCGGCGAGGCCGGTTGGACCGATCAGCACTGGCGAGGGCAGCTTGTGGCCCAGCAACTCGACGCTCTGATCGCGCCGCCCCGCCCCGGCCAGCATTTGCGGGACGAATTCGATCGCCGCCAGCGCGGCCTCGTTGCGGCGCAGCGTGGTCTCGTCGCCGGCGCCGCCGTCGACCATGTCGAACAGCATGCGCGGCAATCGCGCCCGCGCCATCCGCCGCAGCGCCGCGACGCTATAGCCGCGCTGCGCCAGCAAGCTCACGCCGCGCCGAGGCGGTAGACGCGCAGCGCGTTGTCGCGGAACAACTTGCGCCGCTCGTCGGCGTTGAAATGCGCGGTCGCCTGCTCCAACGTCGTCAACCATTGCAGATAGTCGCCGGCCAGCGTCGAGACCGGCCAGTCGCCGCCGTAGAGGATGCGGTCGGGGCCGAAGCAATCGACGACGTGATCGATGTAGGGGCGCAGTTGCGCCGGCGTCCAGGCCGCGTGATCGGCCTCTGTCGTCACGCCCGACAGCTTGCACACGACATTGCCGTGCTGGGCGAGTTCGGCGATCTGGCCGCGCCAGGGTTCAACCAGACCCGCCGCGATGCCCGGCTTGCCGATGTGGTCGAGCACGAAACTCACCTCGGGGCAGCGGCGCACCATTTCGAGCGTGTTGCTCAGTTGATGATGGAAGATGCAGATGTCGAACGACAAGCCATAGTTGGGCAGCAGTTTCAGGGCGGCGAGAAAATCGGGCCGCAGCACGAAATCGGGATCGGGCTGGTTCTGGATCAGCCGGCGGACGCCGCGCGTGGTCTTCAGGCCCGCGACGCGCGCGATCTCCGGCTCCAGCGCCGCGCCGCGCTCCAGCGGCAGGCAGACGACGGCGCCTTGCATCAGGGGATCGCTGGCGGCGAGTTGATCGACCCACTCGGCCTCGTCGAGATATTGCGGCATGTCGACGTCGACCTCGACGAACACCAGCGCGCCGATCTCATAAGGCCTCGCCGCCCGCGCGAGATCGGTCACGCTCCAGTCGCGCCCGAGCGAGGGCGCGCCCTTGGCCCAGCCGTAGCTGAACCGGCGCTGATCGAGCAGGTGCACATGCGTATCGACGATGGGAAAATCGAGCATGTCATTCCGCTCCGCAAATCTCGGTGTTCTGCGGCTTGAACGCTTCCCTTGCGGGAATGTCGCGCACGCGCTCGAAATAATCCCACGGACCCTTCGATTCCGCCGGCGTCTTCACGCGATAGAGCGTCACGTCATACATCACCCGCCCGTCGGCGCGCATCCGGGCGGGATGGCCGAAATAGTCGATCGGGGCGGCGCGCATCGCCTTGCCGACCGCCGCCGCGTCATCGGTGCCCGCCGTCTTGATCGCCTGGAGATAATGCGTCACCGCCGCATAGATCGCCGCATGGTTGCGCGAGGGCATCTGATGCTGCGTCTCGAAGAAGCGCTTGGCGAAAGCGCGCGAACTGTCGCTCTGATCCCAGTAGAAGCCCGAGGTCAGATTGAAATTCTGCGCCGTCTTCAGCCCCAGCGCGTGCACGCTCTGGATATAGATGAGAAAGCCGACCATCGCCTGTTTGCCGTCGCGGCCGATGCCGAATTCGGCGCCCTGCTTGATCTGATTGTTGAGATCGGCGCCGACGCTGGCGAGCGCGATGTGATCGGCGCCCGAGGCCTGCGCCTGCAACAGTTCGGAGGAAAAATCCGGCGCGTTGATCGGATATTTGATCGCGCCGAGGATTTTGCCGCCGCGCGCCTCGATCACGTCGGCTGCGGTCTTCTGCAAGGCGACGCCGAAGGCGGTGTCGACGGTGAGGAAGAACCAGTTCTTCGCGCCGGCGTCGCTGGCCGACTTGGCGATGCTGGTGGCCATCGAATAGGTGTCGTCGGCCCAGTGCGACGAGCCGATGGCGCAATATTTGGACGTGATGTCGGTGGTCGCCCCGGCGGTGATGAACACGGTGCGGTTCTTCTCCCTGGCGATCGCCTGCACGGCGAAGGCGACCGGCGTCACCGGCAGATCGGTGATGGCGTCGACGCCCTCGACGTCGAACCAGCGCCGCGCCACCGCGGCGGCGACGTCGGGCTTGTTGAGCGTGTTGGCGTGGACGATCTCGATTTTGCGCCCCAAAGCCTCGCCGCCGAAATCCTTCGCCGCCATCTCCGCCGCGGCGACCGAGCCGGGACCGCCGGAATCGACGAACGGGCCGGATTCGTCGGTCAGCACGCCGATCTTGATCGGCGGCGCCTCCGCCCGCGCCACGACGGCGAAGCCGATGAGCCCAAGCGCGAGCACGGCGGTTCTGAGCCCGACCATCCAATTCCCTCCCTGTTATGCCGCGCAGTCTAAGCCGGTTTCCCGTTGGCGGGCAATGCGGCTCAGCCGTTCGCCGCGCTGGACAGACTCTTGAAGCTCCGCTACCCCGGCGCCATGACCACCCCGCCCCGCCGCCTTGTCTCGGCCGAAAAGCGGCCGGAGGACGATGCGGCGCTCCGGCCGCAGGTGCTCGCCGATTTCACCGGCCAGGAAGCCGCGCGCAAAAACCTCAAAGTGTTCATCGAATCGGCGAAGTCGCGCGGCGAGGCGCTCGACCACGTGCTGTTCGTCGGGCCGCCGGGCCTGGGCAAGACGACGCTGGCGCAGATCGTGGCGCGCGAGCTCGGCGTCAATTTCCGCTCGACCTCGGGGCCGGTGATCGCCAAGGCCGGCGATCTGGCGGCGCAGCTCACCAATCTCGAAGACCGCGACGTGCTGTTTATCGACGAGATCCACCGGCTCAATCCGGCGATCGAGGAAATCCTCTATCCCGCAATGGAGGATTTCCAGCTCGACCTGATCATCGGCGCCGGGCCCGCGGCGCGCTCGGTGAAGATCGATCTGGCGCGCTTCACGCTGATCGGCGCGACGACGC